>NZ_MKRU01000063.1:0-9269 GCF_001897985.1 Microbacterium sp. 69-7
CACATTGTGCGTCTGATCGAAGCCGGCCTCGCGCATGTTGCGGAACAGCTGCGCGCAGTAGTGGCAGCCGGGATCGAGCACCTCCAGCGCCGTGGGACGCCCGGCGGTGTACCCGCCGAGGTAGGTGGCGTCGGCGGGGGCGAAGTCCGCGGCATCCCAGGTGCGCAGTCGACCGGGGACCGTCGCGATCGTGTCGCCCACCGACGCGAACTCGCGGCCGAAGGCGCCGAACACGTCGCCCTCTCCGATCGCCTCCCAGAACCCGGGCTGGATGGCGTCGATCGAGCACGCCTGCGCGGCGAGGGAGCAGGCCTGCGCGTTCTGCTTGTCGCACGTGCCGTAGACGAGGAGGTTCAGGCCGCTGCGCCCGACGAGATAGAGGCTGACGATGAGGCTCAGCACCATGAGCCAGGCGAGAACCTCGATCGCGATGCTGGCCGGCCGCACGAGGCGTGGCGCGCGCACCGCCAGGGGCGCCAGGAGCGAGTTCTTGACGTCGTCGCGGAAGGTCGTGTCGCACGGTCGCAGCGTCACCCGGCGCCACGCGCACCCCCACGCCTTCCCGAGGAGCTTGCGATACTTCGCCGATACGGCAGAGAGCACGAGCACGACGATGAACGCGACGATGCAGACCACGTCACAGTCCCTTCATCATCGCGGTCATGACCTCGAGGGTGCGGTCGATGTCCGCGTCGGTGTTGTGGGCGCCCACGCTGAAGCGCACGAGCGGGCCGAGGCCGCGGCGCTCCAGAATCCAGTAGTGCGCGCAGAACGCGCCGCTGCGGACGGCGATGCCGGCGCGTGCGAGGAAGGCGGCGAGCCGGTGCCCGTCGACGCGCTCGGGCAGCACCGAGATCACGGGCGACGCGTCACCGATCATCTGCAGGCGCGGGAGCGCGGCGAGCCCCGCGTGCAACCGCCCACCGAGCCGCGCCTCGTGGGCGGCGAGCGTCTCTCCCGCGCCGCTGCGGAAATCGCCGAGCCACTCCAGGGCGGCGCCGAAGCCGATGATCTCCGCCCATGCCTGCAGACCCGGTTCGAGCCGGGTGTGCGGATCGGGCAGCAGTGCGAAGTCGTCGGCGGTCACGGCACTCACTTGGCCGCCGCCGACCATGACGGGCTCGAGCGAGAGCAGCAGCTCACGGGTGGCGACGACGACGCCGAGCGACGGTCCGTACATCTTGTGCGCCGAGAAGCAGATCGCGTCGGCGTCGAGACCGCGCAGAGACTCCAGGGCGTGACCGGCTGCCTGCGCGGCGTCGACGATCACGATGCCGCCGACGCGGTGCACGCTGGTGATGAGTTCGCGGAGGTCCGGCGTCACCGCACCGATCACGTTGTCCATCGCCGACACGACCACGACCGCGTCGCGCATCGTCTCCGCATCGACGAGCACGCGTGCGTCGTCGTCCCGCTCCACGACGATGCGAGGGATGCCGGCACGCCGCGCGGCCGCGATCGTCGAGAGGAAGACCGCGTTGTGCTCGGTGACGGTGGTGACGATGCGGGCGAAGCGCCCGGCAGGCAGCGCCGACAGCAGCAGGTTGAGTCCGTAGGTGGTGTTCAGCGTGAAGGCGCACGAGTAGTGGCGGGATGTCACTCCCACGGCGGCGAGCGCCCGTTCTCGCCCCCGTGCCACCTCGGCATCCACCCGCCGCCCCGCGTCATAGCGCACACGCCCGCCGCAGGCGTAGAGGTGCAGGTAGTAGTCCTGGACGGCGTCGATCACGGGCTGGGGTCGCAGCGTCTGGCAGGCGGAGTCGAGATAGACCTCGTCGCTGGCCAGATAGTCGAAACCCGGACGGCCCGCGGACCTCGCCTCGGCAGCGCGGGTGACGGGCGTTCCCTCGGCGCGCCGACCGAAGAGCCCTCGTCGGATCGGGCGGCGCGCGGCATCCATGCCGCCATTGTGGTCGGACCTCCCTTTCGCGCGGCGGCGCTCCGGCCGTGAAAGATCCGGGCGCCGCCGAGGCTCAGCTGAGGCTGCCGATGACGTCCAGCCGCAGCTGGGCCGCCACCGCGATCACGAGGTAGTCCAGCACGACGACCAGGGGCAGCCACGACAGCGCCACGGCGCCCATGCGCCGCGCGCCGTCCGCGCCGCCCCAGACGCCGTCGGCGAGAGTCCAGCCCAGCACCGTCCAGAACAGCGGGATCGTCACGAGCCAGATCACCATGCACCAGGGGCAGAGCGACCCGTACTCGAAGACGCTGCGATACGCGAGCACGTGCACGAACACGAACGCGCCCGCGACGAAGATCGCATACACCCGCCAGAACCAGGTGCGCAGCCCCGCGGGGGCGGCCAGTGCCGAGACGCCCGCATAGATGGGCCCGAAGAACAGCATGATGCCGATGATCGCGTTGCTGAATCCCAGCAGGTTGCCCCCCGGTGACAGCAGGTTCGGGCCGCACGTCACGATCGGGCTGATGCTGCAGCTGATGAGCGGCGTCCCGCCCGTCAACTGACCGATGTACTCGAGGTACAGCAGGAACGCGACGATACCGCCGAGTGCTCCGGCGACGATCCACCAGATCGCCAGGCCCCGCCGCGGACGGTGGAGGCGAGGCGCCGCGGGAGCGGTCGCGAGGGGAGAAGGCGCAACGATCATGGCGCCATCGTCTCTCGCCGCGGGTCGCCGTGCGGTCTGGATGCGCCGGAATTATCCCGCCGACATGGCCCGATTGCGGCCGTGGGAGAGTCAGCGCGCCCGCGGGTGCGACGTGAGGTACACGTCACGCAGGGCGTCGACGGTCACGTGCGTGTAGATCTGCGTCGTCGCGACGGAGGCGTGACCGAGCAGCTCCTGTACGACGCGCACATCGGCCCCGCCCTGGAGGAGGTGCGTCGCGAACGAGTGCCGGAAGGTGTGCGGCGACACGTGCGCCTGTAGGCCGGCGCGCTCGGCCGCCGCCTGGATGATCAGCCACGCGCCCTGGCGCGACAGCGGCGCCCCCCGCGCGCCGAGGAACAGTCGAGGGGTCGCATGCCCGCGACGTGAGAGCTCCGGGCGAGAGCGGGCCAGATAGGCGTCGACGGCGGCGCGGGCGTACGAGCCGACCGGGACGATGCGCTCCTTCTGCCCCTTTCCGCGCACGCGCAGCAGTTCGGTGTCGCCCGCGATGTCGTCGACGTCGAGCTGCATCAGCTCCGAGACGCGCGCGCCGGTGGCGTAGAGCAGTTCGAGCAGAGCGCGGTCGCGAAGGCGGATCGCGTCGGTCTCGGTGGCGATGCCGGGCGCGGGGCCGGCGGCATCCAGAAGCGCCGCGATCTGATCGATCGTCAACGCCTTCGGAAGGCGTTGGGGCGTCTTCGGCGGGGTCAGGCGATCGCTCGCGTCGGAGACCTCGATCCCCTCCCGCACCAGGAAGCGGTGCAAGCCGCGCACCGACGATTGCAACCGCGCCAGAGACGTCGCCGCCGGCGGCGGATCGGCGGCGGCGCGCTCGGCGGCGAACTGCGCGACGACAGCCGGGGTGATGTCGGATGTGTCCTCGACGCCGGCGGCGGCGAGCCACTCGCCATAGCCTCCGAGATCGCGCTGGTACGCCGCGATCGTATGCTCCGAAAGGCCGCGCTCGATCGTGATGTGACGCAGGTACGCGTCGATCGCACGCTCGAGCTTCACCGCATCATCCGCTCCGACGCATGCTCACCGATGCCCGTCACCGCGCGTGGCCGGATCCGTCCTCGCCGATGCTCCGTGACCGCCGCGGCCAGGGTGCGTCGCCCGGAGCCAGCGTCGCCCAGTCCCGCGCGCGGGACGCGTGGGCGGCGAGCGCCCCGACGACCAGTGACGGATTCTGCACGCGGCGCGCGAGCACGGCGTCGACGACCTCGTCCAGCGGCACCCACCGCACCTCGATGTCGGCTTCTTCCGCCTCCCGGGCGAACGTCTCCTCCGCCGCACGCAGATCGCGTGCGAGGTAGATGCGGATGGTCTCGTCGCTGCCGCCGGGCGAGGTCATGAACTCCCCCAGCACGTGCCAGGATGCCGCGACAAGGTCCGCTTCTTCGGCCAGCTCGCGCTGAGCCGCCACGAGCGGCGACTCACCGCCGATGTCGAGCAGCCCCGCCGGGATCTCCCAGTCACGCAGCCGCACCGGGTGGCGGTACTGCTTGATGAGCAGCACCCGATCGTTCTCATCGAGCGCGAACACCGCCACCGCGCCGGTGTGATCCATGTACTCCCGGACGATGGACGCCCCGTTGTAGGCGACCTCGTCGCGACGGATGTTCCACACCCGTCCGACGAACGGCGTCTCGCTGCGGACGACCTCGACCTCGACCTCCTCGTCGGTCAGTGGCGCCGCCGCCGTCGGGTCAGTCACCCTCGACCTCGAAGAGCTCGCTCGAGCGGTGCCGGTCCAGTGCCGCCGCGATGAGCCCGCGGAACAGAGGGTTCGCTTCGGTCGGCCGCGAACGCAGCTCGGGGTGCGCCTGCGTGGCGATGTAGTACGGGTGCACGTCGCGCGGCAGCTCGACGTACTCGACGAGCCCGTGGTCGGGCGACAGACCCGAGAACCACATGCCGGCGTCGGCAATCTGATCGCGGTAACGGTTGTTGACCTCGTAGCGGTGGCGGTGACGCTCGCTGGCACGCTCGGCGCCGTACACCTCGGCCGCCAGCGACCCCTCGGCCAGTTCGGCCTCGTAGAGCCCGAGCCGCATCGTGCCGCCCATGTCGCCGTGGTCGATGATGTCGACCTGCTCGGCCATCGTCGCGATCACCGGGTGCGTGGTGTCGGGATCGAACTCGCTGGAGGAGGCTCCCTCGATGCCGGCGACGTTGCGCGCGTACTCGATGACCATGCACTGCAGACCCAGGCAGATGCCGAGGGTCGGGATGCCCTGCTCGCGGGCGAAGCGCAGGGCGCCGAGCTTACCCTCGATGCCGCGGATACCGAAGCCACCGGGAACGACGATGCCGTCCAGCGCGCCGAGCGCCTTCTCCGCGCCCTCCGGCGTCTCGCACAGGTCGGAGGCGATCCACTGGACCTGCACCTTGGTCTCCTGCGCGAAACCACCGGCCTTGAGCGCCTCGGTGACCGACAGGTAGGCGTCGGGCAGGTCGATGTACTTGCCGACGAGACCGATCGTCACCTCGTGCTTGGGGTTGTGCACGGCGTTGAGGACCTTGCTCCAGCGCGTCCAGTCGACCTCGGCCGCCTTGGCGCCGAGACCGAGCGCATCGACGATGTAGCTGTCGAGGCCCTGCTCGTTGAGCATCGTGGGGATGTCGTAGATGGAGGGGACGTCGATCGCGTTGACCACGGCATCCTCGTCCACGTCGCACATCAGCGCGATCTTGCGCTTGTTCGACTCGGTGACGGGGCGGTCGCTGCGCAGCACGAGAGCGTCGGGCTGGATGCCGATCGAACGCAGGGCTGCCACGGAGTGCTGGGTGGGCTTGGTCTTCTGCTCGCCCGACGCGCCCATGAACGGCACGAGCGACACGTGCACGAAGAACACGTTCTTGCGTCCGAGCTCATGGCGGATCTGGCGCGCCGACTCGATGAACGGCTGCGACTCGATGTCGCCGACGGTTCCGCCGATCTCGGTGATGATCACGTCGGGCTTGGGCGACTCGTCGGCCTGCAAGCGCATGCGGCGCTTGATCTCGTCGGTGATGTGCGGGATGACCTGCACCGTGTCGCCGAGGTACTCGCCGCGGCGCTCGCGCGCGATCACCTGGGAGTAGATCTGCCCCGTGGTCACGTTGGCGGCCTGACTCAGCTCGATGTCCAGGAAGCGCTCGTAGTGCCCGATGTCGAGGTCGGTCTCCGCACCGTCGTCCGTGACGAACACCTCGCCGTGCTGGAACGGGTTCATCGTGCCCGGGTCGACGTTCAGGTACGGGTCGAGCTTCTGCATCACCACGCGCAGTCCGCGCGCCGTCAGCAGATTGCCCAGAGACGCGGCGGTCAAGCCCTTCCCCAACGACGAAACGACACCGCCCGTCACGAAGATGTGCTTGGTGGTGTCGCTTGAAGTCTTGCCCGCCGTCTTACCTGCTGAATGAGTGTCCGTCACGGGCTTTCATCCTATCAGTCCGGAATGGCCGAGGCTCAGAAGCTCCCGGGCGTGGTCGAGCGCGGTGGTCGAATCAGCCAGCCCCGACAGCAGTCGCGCCATCTCCGCCTCGCGGTCGGCGCCGGTGAGCGCGCGGACGCTGGAGGCGGTGACCGAGCCGTCGCCGGCTTTGACCACGCTGAGGTGGTTCGAGGCGAAGGCCGCCACCTGGGCGAGGTGGGTGACGACGATGACCTGACTCGTCTCGGCGAGGCGTGCGAGGCGGCGACCCACCTCGATCGCGGCGGCGCCGCCGATCCCGGCATCCACTTCGTCGAACACGAAGGTGGGCACACCGCCGGTGCCCGCGATGACCACCTCGATCGCGAGCATGACGCGGCTGAGCTCGCCCCCGGATGCGCTCTTGGCGACCGGGCGGGGCTCGGCGCCCGGGTGCGGCGCCAGCAGAATCGTCACCTCGTCCCGGCCGGATGCCGACGCCCCACCCTCCTCGACGGCGACGACGACGCGTGCGTCGGGCAGCGCGAGCGCGTGCAGCTCCTCGGTGACGGCGGTCGCGAGCCGCTCCGCCGCCGCGCGACGAGCGGCCGTGAGTCGTTCGGCGGCCGCGTCCAGGACGGCCGCGGCGTCGCGCTCGTCGCCGCGGAGACGCGCGATGCGCTCTCCGTCGTCGTCGAGCTCGGCGAGACGGAACGCGCCCGATCGAGCCAGCTCGAGTGCGGCTTCCAGGCTGCCGTGGGCACGCACGATGCTCGTCACGGCGGCCCGGCGCTCCTCGACCGCGGCGAGTTCGTGGGGGCCTGCATCGTCCAGATCCGCCAGGTACGCGCTCAGCTCGGTGGCGAGATCAGCGACCCGATACGAGATGTCGTCGAGGATCGCTGCATGGGCGGCCAGCACGGTGTCGGCGCGGACCACCCTCTCCAGCGCGCGACGCGCCTCGGCGACGAGCAGTCCCACATCGGGGACGTCACCGCCGCCCGACAGCGCATCGTGGGCGATGGCGGCCGCCTGGCGCAGTTCCTCGACGTTCGACAGTCGTTCGGCACGTTGGGCGAGCTCGATGTCTTCGCCCGGCTGCGGATCGACCTGCTCGATCTCGGCAAGAGCAGCACGCAGCTGTTCGGCTTCGGCAGCGCGCGCCTCGGCGTTGCCGGTGATCTCCGCGATCTGGGCGGCGAGCTCACGCTGCGCGGCGTAGGCCTGCCGGTACTGCTCCAGGACGGGCCCGATCTCCGCGGCGCCGAAGCGGTCGAGCGCATCGCGCTGGGCTGCGCCCGAACGCAGCCGGAGCTGATCGGACTGGCCGTGGACGACGACGAGCTGCTCGGCGAGTTCGGCGAGCACGCCCGCGGGCGCGGCGCGCCCGCCGACGCTCGCGCGGCTGCGTCCCTCCGCGGTGACCGTGCGGCCCAGGTACAGCTCGGCGCGCCCGTCACCGATCGGTTCGACCTCTCCCCCGGCATCCGCCACGCGGTCAGCCACGGCGCCCGACTCGGGGACCAGCCACACGCCCTCGACGGCCGCCTGGGCTGCGCCGGCACGGACAACGCCGGAGTCGGCGCGCGCGCCGAGAAGCAGGCCGAGCCCGGTGACGACCATCGTCTTGCCGGCACCGGTCTCTCCGGTGATGGCGGTGAAGCCGGGACCCATCGGAAGCGTCGCGTGAGCGATGACACCGAGGTCCCGGAGCGTCATCTGCTCGATCACGCGCGCCCCTCCGCGCCCATCGGCCGTGACGCTGAGGTCTCATCGGGACCGCGCCATCCGGTCACCGGCAGCTGGAACTTCCGCACCAGCCGGTCGGTGAACGGAGCCGGATGCAGGCGCGCAAGGCGCACGGGCTGCGAGGACTTGCGCACGACGACACGAGCCCCTGGCGGCAGGTCGTGAGAGCGTCTGCCGTCGCACCACATGATTCCCGTGCCGTCCGTGCGCGCGAGCACCTCGATCGCAACAGTGGCCTCCGGTGCCACCACCAGCGGGCGCGCGAACAACGCGTGAGCCGACAGCGGAACGACGGCGATCGCGTCGACGGTGGGCCAGATCACCGGGCCGCCGGCGGAGAAGTTGTAGGCCGTGGACCCGGTCGGGGTCGCGATCACGACGCCGTCGCAACCGAAACTCGACAGCGGCCGGCGGTCGATCTCCATGACGACCTCCATCATCCGCTCCCGCGCCGCCTTCTCGACGGTGGCCTCGTTGAGGGCCCAGGTCTCGTAGATGACGTCTCCACCCGCGTCCTTGACGCGCACGGAGAGCGTCATCCGCTCCTCGACCTGATAGTCGCAGGCGATGATGCGACGCATCGCGTCGTCGATGTCGTCCGGATCGATCTCGGCGAGGAAGCCGACGTGCCCCATGTTGATGCCGAGGATCGGGGCGGCACCGTCGCGCACGAGCTCGGCGGCGCGCAGAATCGTGCCGTCGCCGCCCAACACCACCGCCAGCTCGATGTCGGTGACCGCGACGTCGGCCCCCAGGGCGGCGAGGGGGCCGAGATCCGACAGCGCATCCACCAGCTGCGGGTCGTCCACTGCGAGCACCGGACGAGCATCGGCGGCGATGAGCGCGGCGATCACGCGCCGAGCCGCTGCCACCGTGTCGTCGCGGCGCGCGTGCGCCACGACGAGGATGGAGCGCGGCGTTGTCGGATCTGTCATACCGCTCCCGTCGCTTCGTCGATCGTCCTCAGCCATTCTGTCGGATTGCCATGAGAGGCCGGAGCGTCACCATCATCCTGTGGGCGCTGATCGCGCGGGCGCAGGTGGACGAGGTATTCGTGATTGCCGTGCGTGCCGGCGAGGGGCGAAGAGATGAATCCCGCCGTCGCCAGCCCCGCATCCCACGCAGCCCACAGCACCCCGGCCGCAGCGTCGGCGCGAGCCGCGGCATCCGTGACCAGGCCCTCACGCACACCGGTGCGCCCCACCTCGAACTGCGGCTTGATCAGCAGGATGATGTCGCTGTGCGCCGGCGCGACAGCCGCGATGGCCGGCACCACCAGCGTGAGCGAAATGAACGACAAGTCCGCAACGATCACATCGGGGTGGACGGGAAAGCCCGCCGCGTCGGAGACCGACGCCGCCGTCATGTATCGGACATTGAACCCCTCCACGAGGCAGACGCCCGCATCGCCTCGGATCGAGGGAGCCAACTGGTCATGGCCGACGTCGACCGCGACGACCCGACTCGCTCCACGCTCGCGCAGTACCTGAGTGAACCCGCCCGTCGA
>NZ_MKRU01000064.1:0-3105 GCF_001897985.1 Microbacterium sp. 69-7
ACGTCAGGGAAAGAAACGACATGGCCCGTTACCGTATCAGCGCCAACATGGAATTCGTCCGCAGCGCCGATCTCGACTTCAGACAGGGCATCGAGGTCGCCGCGAGGCTCGGCTATCGCTATGTCGAGCCGATGGTTCATACCGGCTACGAGCTTCTGAGCGAGGTCGGCTATTTCCACTCCTTCTCGATGGAGGAGGACCCGCTCTTCATGCAGCAGCTCTGCGAGCGGAACGGCCTCCGCGTCTGATCTTTTTTCCGCCCACAGCCCGCTGATGAAGCCGGAAGCGGCCGTCGCGCGGCTGACGAGGGCTGCGCTCTTCGCCCATTTCACGGGCGCGAAGTTCCTCAATTCCGACGAGATGCTGAAGCCGGACTGGATGGACGACCGCGAAGCGCATGAAGCGATGGCCTATACGCTGAAGCGCATCAGCCATGTCCTGGCGCGGCACGAGGTCCATCTCTGTGTCGAGCCGCATGGCGTCTACACGAAGACCGTCGAAGGCCTGCTCAAGATCGTGAATCTGGTGCCCTCGCCCTGGATCCAGGTCAATTGGGATACGGGCAATTCCTACCTCGCTGGGCGGGAGGATCCCTACGACGCGCTGCAAACCGCGCGCGACCATGTTCGCCATGTCCATGCGAAGGACATCAGCTTCGAGCATGCGGAGAAGGAGCGGGGCAAGGTCACGGGGACGCCCGTCGGCTGCGCCTGCGGCGATGATGCCGTCGACTGGGACCGTGTGCTGTCGATCCTGGACCCGCTTGATCGCGACATCTTCCTCTCGGTCGAATGCGGTACGATCGATCAGGCCGAGCGAAGCCTCGCCTTCCTGAAAAAGACGATCGGCAACCGCCTGGCCGACGATTGAGGCTGCCATGCGCCTGACCGAGGAAGAGGGAACGCTCGTCTTCAGCACGGACGACGGGCGGCTCGCCGGCCGCTATGGCTATGACGATCCGTTCAAGCCGTCGCTGCATCCGCTGACCACACCGGGCGGGCTGACCGTCTCCGCCTTCATGCCGCATGATCACAAGCACCATCGTGCCCTGATGTATGCGCTGCGCACGCCGGACATCAATTTCTGGGAGGAGCGGCAGACACGACCGGAGGAGGTGGTGGGCTGCCAAGCGCATCAGGGCTTCGAGAACATTGTCGCCCAAGGTGAGGAGGTCGGCTTCGCGCAGCGCCTGCTCTGGTCGGCGGCCGATGGCAGCCTCCCGACCTTTGCCGAGCGTCGCAGCGTCTGCTGCCGCCTGGCACCGGGTGGCGGCGCGTTCCGATGGGAATGGTCCACGCAGATCGAGGCGCTGCGCGATACGGAACTGGTGATGAGCCAATGGTCCGCGCCGCGGTCCGGTGGCGCGCTGGTCAACTATCACGGGCTCGGCGTTCGTCTTCCGAGGGAGTTCGGAGGATCGATGGCCAAGGCCACGGTGCGCCTCGACGACAGCCCCTGCGAGGTCGCCGCGGCGCTCGGTTCCCTACCGCGGCTCATCGAATACATGGCGGCCGTCGATGGCTTCTGGCCCGTCCGTCACGCTGGCATCCGGATCGGCCAGACGCAGCCGAACGCGCTGTTCATCCTCAAGGAGCCGTTCGCCTATCTCAGCCTCGGCCCCTCGGGCCTCGCGCCGCGACAGATGCGACGGGGCGAGGCGCTGGCGGAGAACTACCACATCGAGATCTTCGACGGTCCGACGGAACCGCAATAGCGGCCGACCGGTGACAGCAAAGGAAACGGCGGCTTCGCGTGCGCCGACATGGAAAGAAGGGAGGAAACAGAGAATGTCCAGGAAGACTTTATGGGCGGGCCTCGCGCTTTCAGCGATGGTCGCGTCATCGCCAGCCTTCGCTGATGACGACGCATGGTTTCAGCCGGGCAAATATGACGGCCGGACGGTCAACATCGTCGTGAATGCCAGCCAGTTGCAGCCGCCCTTCGCGCCGATTCTCGAGGAGCTGAAAACCTCCTTCGAAAAGGCCTCGGGCGCCAGGATCGTCTACAACCCGCTGCCGGAGAACGATCTCTACAAGAAGGTCCGCCTCGCCATCGTCGGCAAGACCGGTGCCTATGACGCGATGTTCACCGGCGCCGGCGGCGCCAAGGATTTCGGCCTGTCGGGCCAGATCGTGCCGGTGCCGGCCGCGCCCGACATCGCCGATTTCTTCCCGGGCGACGTCGCGCAATACTCGATCGGCGACAAGCTCTACGGCGCGCCGCTCTCCTCCGACACCAATATCCTCTACTGGCGAAAGGATCTCTTCGAGAAGGCCGGGCTCGACCCGAACGCTCAGCATCACCGACATCGCCTACGCGACCGGATTCCGATCGAGCCAGTACTTCTCGCTGCAGTTCAGACGATATTTCCTGACGACGCCAAGCCGGTATCGGGGACCGTTATCGTCAGGGCTGCCCCTGTAGCCGCTGCGTGGCCGACGGCTTCTGCCGCCTCGTCGAAGGCAGCGGCTCGTTGACGGACTGCAACGTGTTGAAGATTTCTGGTCAACGTCCCTGCGCTCGGCGTGCTCGCCGCTTTGCTTCCTAGCGCTGCAGGAGCCGGCGCCAGTCCAGGGGACGGCAAGCTGGCCATCGTTCTCGTGCACGGCGCCTTCGCCGACGGCTCGAGCTGGAACGGGGTCGTCGAACGCCTGAAGCACGACGGATTTCCCGCGGTCGCCGTGGCCAATCCGCTACGGTTCGTCCGCGGCGACGCCGCCCAGGTGCCGAGTTCCAGCTTGAGGTGGTGAAGACACTACGGCCCCCGGCGCGGCGCCCGAAAGCTAGTCATCTTGGCGTGTAATCCGGTGACTCAAGCGCAGTCCGACGTCGCTTGCGCTGGACGTCTATGACGCGAGAAAAAATTCCACGTGTGACGCAAAGGTTTCTGGATACTGAAAGAGCGCTCCGTGCGCTGAGTCGGGATAAATGATCAAAGTCGCATTGCTCATGTGCTTGAACATCTCGTAGGCGTTCACCGCAGGAAACATGGTGTCGTCACTGCCGTGAACGATCAGCGTCGGCTGATCGATAGACTTGAGTACGGCGTGATCGGTCGTCTTGTCCGCACACCAGGCGATGATGGCGTTGGCCTGAGCATTGCTG
>NZ_MKRU01000064.1:3225-9308 GCF_001897985.1 Microbacterium sp. 69-7
GGCGGTAGGCCTCGGTCGCCAGCACGTGACCCGAAGAATCGGTCAGCAACCGCGTCCAGGTGGTGGCGCCGGCGGCGAGTCGGCGCGCGGATTCGGGATCGATCGGGCCGCCGGTCGCGAGGGCCCCGGCCTCGCCTCCGCCAGCGAGCGTCGTCACCGGCACGATGACGTGCACCTGCGCGTGGATCGCCTCGCCGGTCGGGATCGAAGACGCGGATTCCGCTGATGTCGCGTGGCCGGTCAGGATCAGATCGGCCAGCACGTCGGCACGCACCTGCGACAGCGTGCGGACATCGCTTGCGGGAGCCTCACCGCAATCGCGGGCGCCCTCGGCGTGGTTGGCATCGGGCTTCTCTCGCGCGTCGATGACTGCGCGGGCAATGCGGGTGGCGCGGTCGAAGGCGCCGTGCGCGACGGCCGCGGCGCAGCGGAGGACCAGATCTGCCATGCCGTCGTCACCGTCATCGACCCAGACGCGACGCGCGGCGGCTGCGAGGGTGTGGCGCTCTTGTGAGGGGACGGGGTCGAACCGCTGGGCGAGCAGGCGCGCGGCGGGGCGCAGCCGGCCCGGGCTCTCGCGTCGCGCGTGATCGAGCGCCGCCGCCTCGTACGCGCCGCGCGCCGCCTCATCGTCGATGTGGGCTCCCGCATCGACGATCGCGTTGAGGTGCGTCCGTTCGATCTCGCCCTTGCCGAGCGCGTCGACCGTTGCGCCGAACCTCCCGAGCGCCATCACCGCGTCATCCATCCGCGCCTGGATCGTGCGGTCGGAAGCGCGGACGGCCGCGGCGAGCTCGGCGGCGATCTCGCGCACCGCCAGATCGCTTCTCTCCGCGCCTCGCGAGGTCGCGAGCGCCATGGCCTCGGCCAGGACCCTGAGTTCGGCCGCGTCGGCCGCCGCTTTCGCGGCCCGGGCTGCGACGACGCGCTGCGTCAGCGTGCGCAGAACCTCCACCTGGGCGGGGGTAAGTCCGGCCGGAGGCGTGGGTTCCGCCGTGAGTAGCGTGGTCGCTGACATGAGTCCATCCTTCCGGCCCCCTCCGACATCCCAGGCTTTAAAATCCCTGGTCAGTTTCATATTGTGGAAAACTTCGCGAGACGTCGGCCGGCGTACATCTGTGGAGGAGGGGTTGCGCACCCGCCGTCGTGCCCGACGACCGAGCAGGGGCGACCCCGCGAACTAGACTTGTCGGGTGATCGATCTCGCCCTTCTCCGCGACAATCCGGACCTCGTCAAGCGCTCGCAGGAGGCGCGCGGCGAGTCGGCCGACACCGTCGACGCCGCGATCGAGGCCGACCGTGCCCGGCGCGCGGCGATCACGGCGTTCGAAGAGCTGCGCGCCGCGCAGAACGCCCACGGCAAGACCGTGGCCTCGGCGCCGAAGGAGGACAAGCCCGCGCTCGTCGCGCAGGCCAAGGAGCTGAGCGACCGTGTGAAGGCGGCGCAGCAGGCCGTCACCGCGGCCGAAGAGGCCGCCGACGCGGCCCTCGCCCGCATCGAGAACATCGTCATCGACGGGGTTCCCGCCGGCGGCGAGGAGAACTTCGTCACCGTCCGTACGCACGGCGAACCGGCATCCTTCGACTTCGAGCCCCTCGACCACCTCGCCCTCGGTGAGAAGCTCGGCGCGATCGACATGGAGCGCGGCACCAAGGTCTCCGGCAGCCGCTTCTACTTCCTCACCGGCATCGGCGCCCGCCTCGAGTACGCCCTCATGTCCCTCGCGCTCCAGCGCGCGGTGGATGCCGGGTTCATCCCCATGATCCCCCCGACGCTCGTGCGCCCCGAGGTCATGCGCGGCACCGGCTTCCTCGGACAGCACGCCGACGAGGTCTACAAGCTCGAGGCCGACGACCTCTACCTCGTCGGCACGAGCGAGGTCCCCCTTGCGGGCTACCACATGGGCGAGATCCTCGACCTGACCGCCGGTGCGAAGCGCTACGCCGGCTGGTCCACCTGCTACCGGCGCGAAGCAGGGTCGTACGGCAAGGACACCCGCGGCATCATCCGGGTGCACCAGTTCAACAAGCTCGAGATGTTCGTCTACACGACTCCCGACGACGCCGAGGCCGAGCACCTGCGCCTCGTCGCTCTGCAGGAGCAGATGCTGCAGGACCTCGGTCTCAGCTACCGCGTGATCGACGTGGCCGCGGGGGACCTCGGCTCCAGCGCCGCGCGCAAGTACGACGTCGAAGCCTGGGTGCCCACGCAGGGCTCGTACCGGGAGCTCACCTCCACCAGCAACTGCACGACCTACCAGGCGCGACGCCTCGACGTGCGCTACCGGCCGAGCGTCGAGGGCGTGGCGAGCAAGACCGCTCCGGTCGCGACGCTGAACGGCACCCTCGCGACCACCCGATGGATCGTGGCGCTGCTGGAGACGCACCAGCGCGCCGACGGGTCGGTGGTGATCCCCGAGGTGCTGCGGCCCTACCTCGGCGGCCTCGAGGTGGCGGAGCCGATCGCATGAGCGGCCCGCGCGCCGAAGACCGTCTGCCACCCACGGGGGCGATCGAGGTCGTCGACGCGCCGAAGGCCGCGCACCTCGTCGACGATCTGGCGACGGATGCCGAGAACCCCGCCGTCGCGACGGAGCGCCTGCTCATCGCGCTCGACGTCGACGGCACCGTGCTGCTGGAGGACGAGACCCTCAGTCCGGGTGTCGTGGAGGCCGTCGCGCACGCCCATCGCGCCGGACACGAGGTGATGCTCGCCACGGGCCGCAGCTGGGAGGGCACCCGCGGCATCCAGCACGTGCTCGAGCTCGCCCCGGAGTACGCGGTCTGCTCCAACGGCGCCGTCATCATGAAGCGCGTCGGGGGCGACTTCGCGGAAGAAGGCCGCTACGAGCGCTTCCACGTCGAGACGTTCGACCCCTCGGAGGTCGTCGACCTCTTGCGCGCGCACCTGCCGCACGCGAAGTACATGGTGGAACTCGCCGACGGCGAGCGACTCTACACCGAGCGGCTCGACGATTGGAACCTGGCGCACGCGCGCCGAGTCGACTTCGCCGAGCTCGTCGCGCAGCCCGTCTGCCGCGTCGTCGTGGTCGCGCCCGACGAGACCGACGAGGACTTCCTGGCCCTCGTCGAACGCATCGGCCTCACCAAGGTCTCGTATGCCGTGGGCTGGTCGGCGTGGCTCGACATCGCGCCGCAGGGCGTCGACAAGTCGACCGCCCTGGAGCGCGTGCGCACCTGGCTCGGCGTGGAGAGCGAGCGCGTGCTGGTGATGGGCGACGGTCGCAACGACCTTGGCATGTTTCGCTGGGCCCTCGATCACGGCGGCCGTGCCATCGCGATGGGACAGGGGCCCGACGAGGTGCGCCGTGAAGCAGGAGAGGTCACGGCTTCGGTGCACGCCGGCGGCGTCGCCGACATCCTGCGCGAACTCTGACGCCTTTTCAGCCGCCGCCCAGGACGACGCGCGATGATGGGCATCGTGCGTCGACTAGACTCGTCGCCTGTCTGACGGATGCCGCGGCATCCATCGGGAGGGTTGTCCGAGCGGCCGATGGACCCGGTCTTGAAAACCGGTGGGCAGAGATGTCCCGTGGGTTCGAATCCCACACCCTCCGCAGAAGCGGTCGTGCCCGCTGTCGAAAGGTCCCCCGTGAGTCCACGCCCCGAGCGCCCTCGTCGGCAGCCCGTCGCCCGCCACGGCATCCTGAAGTCTCCGCACCCGCTCTCGCAGGTGCTCGCGATCCTCGCGGCGATCGTCGCGGTCGCCGTGGTGAGCACGACGGCCGTGGGCGCGTTCTATGTGTGGGATGCCGCGCGTGCCGTACAGGCCGCCGGTGTCTCAATCGGTGGCGATGACGTTCAGCTGCCGCCCACGCTCGGCGAGATCGAGGGCGGCGCCAACATCCTCGTCGTCGGCACCGACTCGTGCGAGGGGCCCAACGCCGCCCTCTCCGGTGCTTGCCAGGCCGGCGACACCGACGGCGAACGCAACGACGTCACGATGCTCGTGCACATCTCCGATCAGCCGCGTCGCGTCACGGTCGTCTCCTTTCCGCGCGACATGATCGTGCCGATCCCTTCGTGCACCGGCCCGGACGGCACGCAGTACTCGGCGATGAGCGGCCAGATGCTCAACGCCTCGTACATGTACGGCGGCCTCACCTGCACCGTGGCGACCATCGAGAAGCTGACCGGCGTCGACATCCAGTTCGCCGCTGCGACGCGATGGACGGGTGTCATCGCGATGTCCGACGCCATCGGTGGCGTCGACGTCTGTGTCGCCGACGACATCAGCGACAGCCACACCGGGCTCAACCTGACCAAGGGCGAGCACACGCTGAAGGGCGTCGAGGCGCTGCAGTTCCTGCGCATCCGTCACGGCATCGGCGACGGCTCGGACCTCGGACGCATCTCGAACCAGCAGCAGTTCCTGAGCTCTTTGGTGCGCAAGCTGCAGTCCGAGGGTGTGCTGGGCAACCCGGCGACCCTCTTCAACCTCGCCAACACCGCGATCTCGCAGGTGACCGCCGATCCACCGCAGGTGGTGCTCAGCAAGTCGTTGGCGAACCCGCAGAGCATGGTGCAGATCGCGATGGCGGTGCGCAGCGTGCCGTACCAGGACATCGTCTTCGTGCAGTACCCCACGGTGTATGCGACCGGCGGCTCCCGTGTCGACCCCGTCACCTCGGCGGCCAAGGTGCTTTTCGACGCGCTCGCCAACAACCAGCCGATCCAGCTGACCGGGTCGACGAGCGACGGCTACGGCACCGAGGTCGTCGGTGAGGCGACGCCGTCGCCCGCCGACCCTGGCGCCACGCCCAGCCCGACCGCCACCGGCGACGCCGGCGCGACGGCTGCGGCACCGACGCCCACGCAGGAGGCCGTGCAGCTGCCGTCGTCGATCACCGGGCAGACCGCGGCCCAGGTGACCTGCACCGTCGCCCAGCGCTGATCGTGCCGTCGACCGGATGCGGCCGCACCCGGTTCGGCAGTGCGGTGCGAACCCGTTATGATTGCGGGGTGCGTTCGCGCGGCTCCGGCCGAAGAACGCCTGGAGACGTCGCATAGTCAGGCCTAGTGCACCACCCTGCTAAGGTGGAGTCCCCTTACGGGGACCGAGGGTTCGAATCCCTCCGTCTCCGCTCTGAAAATCCCTGATCAGGGACGTTTTTCCTCCGCTTCTGCCACGAAATCTGCCATTTCTGCCCCGTCATCGACGTGGTTGGTGGTGAGTGTGATGTCTGTGATGTCTCAGGCCATGGGTGACAGTTCTGCATCAGGACATCGGTCGCAGTTCGTGTGTCAGGACATCGGTGACACTCCCGGTTTCTTCTTGGGTCTCGGGGTTGGCCGTTGCCGATGTAGCGGAGGCCCGGCGGGGGCCAGTGGTGCTCGACGATGAGGGTGCCGCGGTCGTCGAAGACCATGATCCCGGCGGCTTCGTAGAGCACGAACACGTCGGTCCCGCGGAGTGCGTAGCTGATGTTGAAGATGCAGCCACGGGCCTTGATTGAACCGTTCGGGTGGACGGTCGCGACTCGGATCCCGTCACGCACCCGCCCGTTCGGTGACGGCGCCGGTGGCGATGGCTCGTTCGGCTTCCGCTTGATGGGTCTGGGGCGTGGCGCGCCGAGAGCGCCGCCGCTTGCCCCTCCACAAGCGCGCGTTTGCGGATCGCGTAGAACGTCTTCCGCGAGATGGAGTACTCGGCGCAGAACGTACTCACCGCGCCCCGCGGTGCATCGGGTGGCCACTGAGCGATAGCGAGACGGACACGGGGATCGATGGGCTGAACCGGGCTCATCCCTCACAGATATGCCCGAGAAGTGTCACCACCTAACGACCCGGAAGTGTGACCGATGTCTTGATGCCGTTCCGTCACCGATGTCCCGAGACATGACAGTGGCTGGCGTTGAGTAGTCTCGTAGCTCTGCCGGGTAGCGCTGAGCAGTCTGCTTACTGTGCTCTCGTCCGGCGCATGGTTTCGCCCGCGTGAGCGCGGGACCTAGGGCGTGTTGATCAAGAAGGTGCGGGGTGGCCAGCCGCCGCGAGTTGCGCGGGAGAATGGGCGTGTGAAGATCCAGGTGCTGCATATCGAGGATTGCCCGAATTGGCAGGAG
>NZ_MKRU01000065.1:0-5800 GCF_001897985.1 Microbacterium sp. 69-7
TGTTCAACGCCGTGGCCACGCGCGACGAACGCGCACGGATCGCGGACATTCAGGCAGCCATGCCGGCCGACGTGTTCGCCGTCGACGAGCAGGACCGCGATCGAGCGCTCGCACTGATGCAGGAGGCCCGGAGCCTCACCGAGGCCGTCATCGAGCGCGCCGGGTCGACCGGCGAGCCGCAAGCGGCCGCGCTGGCCTCGGCACGCGCCGCGACGGCGACCGTCGAGGAGCTGTGGCGGCAAGACGCCGCGGCCTACACCGCGGCGTACCTCGCGGCCGCGCGCCGCTACTTCACCGATCGCGGCGTGACGTGCGAGGTCGAGCTGACGACGACTCCGACCGGAGAGCCGGCGACGTGGGACACGCTCACCGACCAGGTGCACGAGTACGCACGCACCAACGCTCCGCTGCCCATGACGGGTGAGGCCCCCGACTACAGCGACGGATCGCCGGCCGACGCGCTACGCCGCGCCGGCCTGACCTACGCCGATCGCGCGGTGCAGGCATGACCGCCGTCCCCCAGCTCGTCGACCAGGTGCTCGACCAGGCGCAGGCAGCGCATCCGGGCGTCGAGTTCGGCATCACCCTGTCGCTCGCGAACTCGCTGCTGCTGCCGAAGGACGGCGACAAGCTGTGGCGGCCCGACTCACAGGGCCGCATCGGCTACTACAGCGGGCACGTCTACCGAGACTGCCTCGTCGACGCGATCCCCTCCGAGAAGCCGGCACCGATCGACTACCTCGTGATCGTGTCGCCGGTCTACGGGACCAGCGACGCCGCTGAGGAGGCCGTGACCTACTACGGCGACCTGCGCACAGGAGCGATCGGCACGAGCCTGCCCGAGGACGTGCAGACCGATCCGCCGGCCGAGCACGCCTGAGCTACCTGCGGTTGCTCGTCGGCGGCCCCGTCCACCGCACGTACTCCGACCAGGTGCACTCGGCCGCGAGCTGCATCCCGTTGTCGGGGAAGTAGCCGATGAGCTGCCGCTGATCCGGGTCGGGATCGTAGGTCACCGACCGGAGCAGCCGGCGGCCGCGGACCTCGACGAGCCGGATGATCGCGATGCGCCGGCTGCGGTCGAACACGTACCAGGTGCCCGGCTCGACGCCGGCCTGCACCTGAGACATGGGGGACCAGTGCTGCACCACGACCTCGACCGTACGTCGAGCCACCGACGCCTGACCGGAAACGATCGTTTCCGGCGGTGCCGTCGACGACACCGCCGGAAAGGCGACACGCCGTCATCGAGCGCACCGAAACTGTGCACCGAAACTCGAATGCACCGAAACATCCATCCTCCCGTTTTCGGTTGGGTTCTGGTAGAATCGGAGTAGCTCACGGAAGGGGCGGATTATGGCTCACGCGATCGCAACCGATCGACAGGCGCAGGCTGTCGTCGAGGACCGTCTGGCATTCGCTGATGCCGCGCTCGCCCTGGCCGGCCACGAGGTCACCGACCCGACGCTGCGCGCGCTCATGGAGCGGGTGGCCAGCAACGAGCTGACCGCCGACGAGGCCGTTGCGGCGATGCGTCGACACGTTCAGGGCTGATGCCGCGCGGCACCACCTTCCGTACCTGGGATGACTACTTCATCCCAGGTACGTCTGTGTTGAGGAACAAGTTCACCGCGCCGGGCAAGCCCTACGGTGAACCTGACCCGGACAAGCTGCGCACGATGGAAGAGGGTGCTGCGGCGTTCCGATTGGAAGAGTTGCGGCAGCACCCGATCGCGGGCCGGTTTGACTATGACCACATGAAGGCGATCCACGGCGCGATCTTCCAGGACGTCTACGACTGGGCCGGCGTGCCACGGGTCGGCCCGGATACGCCGATGAGCAAGGACGGTCCGAACGTGCTCGACCCGAGCAGTACGGAGCTGATCGCCTATCGCTACTACCCCGGCGGTGAGCCGATGAACGAGGCTGCCGAAGCGCAGTACGCAAAGCTCGCCGGCAAAGACTTGCTGCGCGGCTTGCCCGAGGCCGAGTTCGTCGACGAGCTGGCCGAGACGTGGGGCGAGGTCAACGTGATCCACAGCTTCCGGGAGGGCAACACTCGATCGCAGTTCGTGTTCTTCTCCCAGCTCGCGGAGCAGGCCGGCTATCGGATCGACCCGGCTCAGTTCGCGCCGGGTGCGCCGCTGCGCGACGAGTTCGTGCGGGCCCGATTCCACGGCCAGGCCACCGGACGTAACGACCGACTGGCGGCGGTGCTGGGGAAGGCGATCGCCCCTTTTGAGTCGGCCCCCCGCGACACGCCGCCGGGGGCCGTGAGCAGGAGCCCGCTCTGGCAGGCGAGCTATCCGGGGTCCGCGGCCGACGCGACTCGGCCGGTGGCACCGCCGACCGCTCGCGGGGGCAGCGGGACTACAGCCGGCCGAGCCTACGGGGCGGGACAGGAGGGGCGAGGATGACCACCACGACCACGAGGGCGGAGCGTGCACGTTGGGTCGCTGAGGCGATCCACAGCACGGAGATGGAGGGCCTGACGGTAGGTGCGGCGACGCGTGCCGATGCAGGCTTGTATGTCGAGGGGGCCATCGACTCCGACGAGCTGGTGACGCGCCACCCGAGCCCGCTACGGACTGACTGCCGAGGAGACAGCGGGGGAGGAGATGCGCTGATGGAGCGGTTCGACATCGAGGAGCGCTGGCCCGAGCTGTTCGTGCAGCTCGACGACGTGCAGCGCAACTCCGTGCGCCAGTCGCTCGCGGCCGGCTGGCACGAGGGCTTCGAGCCCACCCGCGAGGACGTGGAGAACCTGACCGAGTTCGCTCGCGGTGCGATCGACTTCGACGAGTACCGGCGTCGCGGTGATCGCGCGGTGCGCCGGTTCATGGAAGGACGCGCGTCGTGAACGTCGTCGGATACGCGCGGGTGAGCACGCGCGAGCAGAACCCGGAGGCGCAGGAGGCCGAGCTGCGCGCGGCCGGCGCCGGCAGGGTGTTCGTCGATCGAGGAGAGTCGAGCCGGATCACGGAGCGGCCGCAGTGGGTCGCGTGTCTGGACTATCTGCGCGAGGGCGACACGCTCGTGATCCGCGCGCTGGATCGCATCGCGGGCACCGAGCTGATGGCCATCGAGTTGATCCGCGACCTCGGCCGCCGCGGCGTCCGCCTGCGGAGTCTGACCGAACCGTTCCTCGACGTCGACACGTCGACGCCGATGGGGGAGGCCATCGTCGGGATCATGGCCGTGCTCGCCCAGCTCCGTGTCGCGACGATCCGCGACAACACCCTGCGCGGTCTTGCACACGCCCGCGCGCAGGGCCGCGTCGGCGGCCGCCCCTCGGTGATGACCACGGAGCGGACCGTGGAGGCAGCTCGGATGCGCGACGCGGGCCTGAGCATCGCGAAGATCGCGCGCACGTTCGGCGTCGGTGCGTCCAGCGTCTCTCGGGCTCTCGCGAAGCACGACGAGAGCCAGCCGGCCGGTGCGTCTTAGCCTCCTGTCTCGTCCTCGCTGAGCCAGTCCGCGACCTCGGAGCTGAGGTAGCGGATCGTGCGCGGCGTGAGGGTGATGTAGGCGGGGCCGCGGCCCTCGTCCCGGAGTCGTTTGAGGTCGCGCACGTCGACGCCGAGCTGCGCGGCCAGTTCGCCGGGAGTGAGCATCTTGGGACGCTTGCGGGGGCCGGTCACTGGCACGATTCGCACCCCGTCTCCTCGGCCGGGTCGACCGGAACCAGGTAGCCGTCGACCGCCTCGACGTCGGCCGCGCTCTGCTGCTGGCCGGGCATCATTCGGCGTCCTTGGTGAGGGTGTCGACGACGGTCACCAGCTCGGCGCCGGTCGCGGTGACCGTGTTCGCCAGGTGGTAGCCGGCGCGGCCGTAGTCCGCGAGTTGCTGATCCCGCTCGGCCACGTTGCGAAGTAGCCGCGGCCGATCCTCGTCCCTCGACGGGAGCGTGGTCGTGATCGTCGTGAAAGCAACCAGAGTGCTCATCGTGACGTCCTCTCCTTTGTGTGTGTCCGTCCGAAAGTGGGAAGTTCGGCGCGTGCGCCGAGCTGCCTGCTTTCGGCGGAACACTTGCCGCCTTGCACGCAGTGGAGAGGCGGTCAAGGGGAGCCCGCAGGGCTCTCCCGGAGGGACGCGAAGCGCCCTTGACGGGCTCGGAGCGGAGTGCAACCCCGCAACGCGGGGGAACGCAACAGGCCCCGCACCGGAAGCCGGTAGCGGGGCCTGAGAGACGAACGAATCAGCCAGCCGGCACGGCCTCCTCGGTCGACGTCTCGGCAGGCTCGGGTGTTGGCTTCGGAGCCGCAGGCTTGCGCGCTGCGCGGCGCTTCACGCGCGCCTTCTTCTCGGGCTCGGGCAGGCCGATCTTGCGAAGTTCGTCGGCACTCCACCCGGCGCTCTGCGCGGCGTTGTACGCGCGCACGTCGTCGCGTTCGGCATCCGCGATCCGCTCCGCGATCCGTGCTTGCAGATCGGCCAGCTCGCGGGCCGTCTCCTCCTGCACGTCGACGAGCCGCTGCCGCGCCTCCGCGACGGTGCGAACCGCGTTGATGCGGCCCTCCTGTAGACGACGGGCGCGCTCGATTGCTTCCTCTGGTGTCAGTTGCGTAGCCATGCACCCATCGTACGAATCGCACACGTTCCCGTCGATCCTCAATGTCATCGAAAGAACACGCCGCGGCGGAGCCGCGACCACTCCCGTCTGTCGACAGGAACGATCCTGAGAGGCGTCCCAGACGGAGCAAGCTATACGATCAGGTGCCCTGATCGGCTTGAGCCTCTCGACAGGGGTCGAAGGGTGCGGCACACTAGACGTGTGGTCCCCGGTGATCCGGGGTCGCTGCGCTGGGCCGAGAGAAGGTGACGAGATGGCAGACGCGGAGGCCGATGGCGGCACGTCTCGCGACGGCCAGAAGCGTCGGCGCCGTGTCACGGGTGGTCGTCAGCACCGTCACGTCGTGAAGGTGACGCCCGAGGAGGAAGGGCAGCTCTACTCTCTGGCGTTGCAGTACAAGGTGAGCGTGCCCAAGCTCCTCGTCGATTCCGCGCTCGCTGGCGGAGCGGCTGAGGCTGCGACGAACGCGAGCGTCCGGCACGAGGTCATCTCTCAGATGTTCGCGACGCATCGACTGTTGGCGACGATCGCGAACAACGTCAACCAGATGGCGAAGGCTACGAACGCGACCGGAGAGACGCAGGCGGAGATGGTGGCGACGCTGCGTAAGGTGCGCGAGGTTGCCGACCGGATCGACGCCTTCGTCGACGAGCTGAGCGGTGCTAGCTCGTGATGCCGAACGTGACCCGCGGCGACCGCATGTCGGGTCTACTGACCTACCTTGCCGGTCCTGGCCGGTCGAACGAGCACGCCGAGCCGCACCTGGTCGCGGGCGACCCTGCGCTGTTGGCGTGGCACGATGACGCCGAGCTGGGACGCGACGCTGCGCTGTCGATAGCGCGGCACCTCGACAAGCCGCGCGCTGCGTTCGGCGTCGAAGTGCCGGGCGGCCATGTGTGGCATTGCTCGCTCTCTCTGCGCGCTGAGGAAGGGCTGCGCACGGACGAGGAGTGGCGCGACATCGCGAACGATTTCGTCAAGGCTATGGAGTTCGACGACCCGGACAGCCCGCGCGCCCCGTGCCGGTGGGTTGCGATCCGGCACGGTGTGTCGACGAACGGGAACGACCACATTCACATCGCCGTGAACCTCGTGCGCGAGGACGGCACGAAGGCATCCGTTCACAACGACTTCCACCGCGCTCAGGTCGCCGCCCGCGCGCTCGAAGTCAAGTACGGGTTGGAGCCGTTGGAGTCCTCGCAGGCCGAACGTTCGACCCGCGGTTAC
>NZ_MKRU01000065.1:6027-8140 GCF_001897985.1 Microbacterium sp. 69-7
CGTCGGTGCGACGGTGGGCGCGGTGGCTGCGACCGAGCTCGTATGGCTCGAAACCGGTGATATCGGCAACGACAATGGTGAGGATGACGATTATGATGAGAACGAAGAAGGTTCTGATAGCGCGCGCCCCAACAGCAGCAGCGCACGTGCGGCTGCGATGCGGCTGCTGCTAGCCTCTCCGACGCCGCTGCAGCTGCTCACAGTTGCGCGCATCACGCAGGCTGCGTCGCTGCTGCACTGCTACGCGAACGACAGCGCCGCTGAGTGCTCAGGCGCGGACAGGCGTGCTATGAATGCGGCGGCTTCTGCGCTGGGCGGGGTGGCTGCATGCGAGCTCACAATGTCCCCTTCACATGCGGACTCTGACCCGCAGCCGCAAGTGCAGCAAGCGCAGAGCAGCAACGGCAGCGGCAGCAATGCCCCTGCGGCGGCGCTTGCCCGCTTCACGGCGCTTGCTGCGTTTGCCTCTGCAGCAGACGCCGCCGCGCCTCACTCAGCAGCGTCTCACGACCCCTCGCACTCCGCCGCAGCGGCGCCGCAGCAGCCGTGGCTTACGACGCTGCCGTCATCGCTGTTCGCGGAGCCGCGCACCCCTGCCGCCGCCGCGCTGGCTGTCGCCACTGCGGACTCGGGCGCGCTGGCGCAGAGTCTCGCCCGCCTCCCGCTGCCGCTAGTGGCGGTGGGCGCCCTCCGCGCTCTCGCCACCGCGGACTCGACCAACGGCGACGACTGCGACAGCTGCGGTGGCGGCCTGACTTTGGTGCAGCGCATACTCGCCCTCACGGCGCCCGGCACGCTTTCTGCCACTGCGGCAGACGGGGCCAGCGTCGCCGCCGTGGCTCGCTCCGCGCTCGAGGAGGCTGCGGCGCTGCTTCATAGCGAGGACAATAGTAAAGAGACGGGGGACCGGTTGCGCGAGCAATACGCGCAGCTCCGCGCTCTTGTCGCCGCCACTGCAACGACGGCTTCTCCTGCAAGCGCCAACAAGGCGACCGGCAACCGTGCGCTCGCCCCCGCGTCCGTCGCCGCGGTCGCCACTGCCGTCACTTCACTCGCCGCCGCCGCAGCCGCAGATGCGCCGTCTCTGCTTGCTGCACCCGAGCTCGAAGAGTACGCGCTCATCTACCTTGCATGTGCTCAACCGGCCTCGCTCGCCACTCCTTCGACCAGCGCCAATGGCGCGCCGAACACCGGTGCGGCGTCGTTTGTGACAGTGGTCGCGGCCGAGACTCCCGCCTCTTCATTATGGGGCACCGGCGGTC
Source organism: Microbacterium sp. 69-7 (assembly GCF_001897985.1). Classification (NCBI taxonomy): domain Bacteria; kingdom Bacillati; phylum Actinomycetota; class Actinomycetes; order Micrococcales; family Microbacteriaceae; genus Microbacterium; species Microbacterium sp. 69-7. The sequence goes on from NZ_MKRU01000065.1 coordinate 7,290, forward strand.
TGGGCGAAGCCGTGGGCTCCGCGCTCGACGCCGCCGTCGGGAGCGCGCTGCGTTTGGCCACAGGCTCTGCCAACAACGCCGCTGCCGCTGGCGGTGTCACTGCAGTGACCCCTCGTGACGTCGGTGCTGCGGGCCAAAGCGGACTGCGCAAGGGCGGCGGCAACCCCAACAATAGCAGCGCGGGCGGCGACGCACTGGATACAATTGCTCGAGGCGCGCTTGCTGCGTGGAGGGCAACCATGGTCGACGACGACGATGACAACGAAGACGAAGACGAAGATGCTGCTTATGACGACGGCAATGAGCTTTACGGTGACGCCGAGGCACGGCGTAAGGGCACGTCGCCATCGAACAGCAACGTATTGCTGCCGCCTATTCCGCCCGCCCCACTCCTTTGCCCGTGGCCGTGGCTTCCCGTCCGCGCCAACCAGGTCGGCAACGGCGACGGCACCGGCGACGATTACGATGACGTGGCGGCAGCCGAAGACGTGTGCGCAGTCGCCGCTGTGCTTGCGGACGCTGATGCCACCTCTGAGAGGGTGCTGAAGCAACTATATGCGCTTCCCACATCGATCATCACAAAGTACGCTCAAGCACCGACAGGCGCTGTTGTGGAATATGACAACGGCGACGACTACGACGACGACAACAGCGCTGTTTTGTTGTCGTGGATTGCGCCCATGAGGGCGCATGTGGCCGCTGCTGCCGCTCGCACTGCTGCGTCCGTGTCCGCTATGAGTAGTGCGAGCCCTAACGCATTGATCGTCAGTGGTGGCGGCAAGGCGACTGTGAACCGGTGGGCAGAGTCTGTTGCATCGCGTGTGTCTCTCTTAGCACACGCAATGCTCTCG
>NZ_MKRU01000065.1:8170-9249 GCF_001897985.1 Microbacterium sp. 69-7
AATCTTACCGTTCGCTGCCACTTGCCGCTGCTTGCCTCGACTGGTGCAGCTGGCCCGTCGCTTCTCTCGCTGCTCACAGTCACCCCTGACCTGTTCAGTCTTTATCTTTCCTCGCTGCGTGAGCTATTCGTCTCCCGCGTCCTCGCAGTCAGCGGCCCCTCGGTCGCCAGCGCGCTCGGAGACGACCCGGCGCTGACAATGTTGACCCCGTCGCCTGCGGCTGCGGCTGCAGCGGCCTCGGCTGTGCAACGTACGCTGGGCAGCTCGCACGCGCCAGCCAACGCAGAGTCGCCGCATGGTGGCCGTGACCATGACAGCGACGCTGACGCGTGGCGCGCGTTTGTCGTGCCCTCGCGCGGCCGCGGCAAGAGCCCGGCCAGTCTCCGCTTCACTCCGTCCTCCGGCTTTGCCACCCTCGCTCCTGCCGCCAACCCCGCAGCGCATCACATCGCTGGTGGCAACCACAGGCGCGGGACTTCGGCGGGTATAGGTCTCGCCGGTGCCGCCGGCGCGCGCCCGCTTGCAAGCGCCGCGACGCTAGCCGCGAGCGCTAAGATCAAAAACAAGGCCGCTGCGGCTGCGGCGACTGCGGCAGCGGAGGCCCTCGAGAGCGAGCGCCGTCGCTGGTCAGCGCTTCCTGTGCTGCCCCGCGCTGCGCCAGACTCGGTCACAGCCGTCGCTGGTGGCGACAACGCAGTGCAGGTTGCGACAGCGGCGCGCGTGCCACCCCCGCAGACGCTTGTTGGCAACGCGCTTGTTGAGCTCATTCACGGCTTAACTTCATCGCTTGCTCCTGCGCGTTTGCCCGCTGCTGCGAAGCTGCAGATCATCTTCCAGGCGGTTGCACCGACGCTGAAGACCGTTGCGGCTGCGCTTTGGACGCGGCTCCGCAGGCTCGACGCTGCGGCCGCCGCCTTCACGACTGCCGCTGCCACTGGACTGCTCGCCGATGCCGCTGCGACTGCTGCGGCGGCGGCCACAGCTGCTGCGGCATCGACGGGCACTGGCGGCGTGGGGTTTATGTCCCTGCTCGCCCGCGCTGCTCGCGCTGGCGCTGGCGGTGCGACGGATGGCACCAA
>NZ_MKRU01000066.1:0-9190 GCF_001897985.1 Microbacterium sp. 69-7
TGGCCTCGTGCCCTCCCGAAGACACCGTGACGGCCACACGGTAGGCGCCGGGCGATGCCGCGACGACATCGAACGTGGTCGAACCGCCGACGACCGTCGCCGTGGCGGCCGCATCGTCGAGCACGCGCGCCGCGGTGAGCGTGAGGTTGCCGGCGGTGCCCGTGACGTGCGGCGCGACATCGACCGACACCCGCGAACCGGCGACATCGACGACGGCGAACGACTGCAGGGCCGGCTGCGCGTCGCCCCGGATGCGCACGACGAGCTGCCGGGTCGCCGTCGCGCCGCGGACGTCGGCGACCGTCACGGTGATCGACTCGGTCTGCTCGCCGTCCACTCCGGCGTCGCGGTGCTGGAACACGACGTCGCCCTCCGGTGTGGTCGCAACCTCGCCGAGACCGGAGTCGTCGCTCGCCGACAGCAGCAGAACGGGGTCGCCTTGAGGATCCACCCAGTCCCCGAGCACCGGAACGGTCACCGTGCCGCCCGGAGCGACCTCGGGGCTCGGCCAGTCCTGGCGGCATCCCTCGACGCCGCACCACACCGGCGCGGAGTTCTCGTCCTCGGCGGCCACGCGCAGCGTCACCGTCGCCGGCGGCGACATGAGCCCGTTCACCGTGGTGCCATCGGTCACCGCGTAGGTGAAGGTCGCGGACCCGGTCGCTCCGGGGGCGACGCGCACCGCGAGGCGCTGGCGGTCATCGGTGGTGGTCACGGTTCCGAACGCGGGGTCGAGACCGGCGACCGAAGCCGGGTCGACGGCGAGAACGTCATCGTTGGGATCGTGGTCGTTCAACAACACCGGAAGACTCACGAGCGCACCCGGACGCACGCCGAACACATCGTTCTCGGCGACCGGCGGGCGCGGGTCGATGATGGGGGGCGGCTTCTGATCCGAGGTCTTCGGCGCGGTCTGCACCTCGTCCTCGATGTTCCAATTCTGGCTGGAGGGCAGCAGCCGCCCATCCGGAACCGACCAGACCCACCCCGAGCGCGCGTCGTTGAGGATCACGCTGTCGCCGGCATCCACGAAGACGGGACGCCGCTGAGAGCCCAGTCCCTGCCCGCCGTAGTCCAGAGGCACATCCCCGCCCGTGGAGGTCCACAGGGTGCCGCCGCGCGTGCCCTCCGCGAGCCATGCGGCGCTGACGACGCCGCCGCGACTGACCGGACGGGCGGGGGTGCCGCGCGAGGTCGTGCTGTCGCCGAAGATGCGCTCGCCCGCGACGCCGGAGACCGCAATGCGGACCAGCCCGGTGTCATCGGCGACGTACACGGCATCGCCGTCGACTGCGGCGCGACTGACCGCGACGGCGCCGGTCAGCGACACAGCGCCCTGCCCGCGGCTCGTCCAGAACCGTCCCGCGCCGCTACCGGCGGTATCCAGGAGCACCCAGTCGTCGCCGGCCGCGGTGAGGACGGGGCGCTCCACGGTGGCCGCGACGGTGTCGGTGGCGGCAACCCTTCCCGAGGCGAGGTCGATCCGCGAGACGGTGCCTGCCGCTGCCGAGTAGCTGAAGACCACTCCCGACGAGGACGAGGCGACGGCGGCGGATGCCGGGACCTCGATCGGCGCGGCGGGTCCGGCCGACAGCCGTCCCGCGAACACCGCCCCCGCGTCGGTGCGGTAGGCCACCACGTCGCCGGAGGCGTCGATGTCGGCCGTGCCGGCCGGCGCGGGCGTCGCCGAGCGGAGCCCCTCGGCGACGAGATCGACCGGTGCGGCGTCGTCGATGCGCTCGACCTTGGCATCGTTGTCGGTGAACATGTACGCGCCGTCGGCGGAGGTCACGATGCGGCTCGGGTTGCTGACCGCCCGCACCGTGTCGATCTCTCCGATGGCCGTGTTCACGCGGGCGTAGCGCAGGGTGTCGGCCTGCAGCACCCACGCCGTGGTCTGCTGCGGCGGGGTGCGCTGAGCATCCAGGCCCGGCCAGACCACACTGACCCCGGTGATGAGCGCCAACGCCGCACCCGCGGCGGCGAGACCGACGACGCTGCCCCGCTTCATCAGCGGATCACCGTCCACAGCGCCGCTCCTGCGGCGAGCAGTCCGCCGGCCGCCACCAGCGCGCCGACGATCGAGAGGGCGATCACCCGGGGCGACCACAATGCGCGCGGGGAGGAGGCGCTCAGACCGGTCGCGTCCTCGTCCGCGCTGGGCGTTCGACGCGCCGTGGCCTCCGGCATCGATCGCCGGCGACCCTCCGCCACGCGGCTGCGCGCGGGGCCGCGCGCCGACACGTCGGTGAAATCGATCGCGTCGGATGCCGGCATCCACTCCTCCGTCGGCACCTCCAGCGGGGTGGGCGCGATCCCCGCCGCACGCTGGACCTCGCGGACGGCCTCGCCGAACTCCCGCGCCGAGGCGTATCGGCGGTCGGGGTCCCGGGTCATGGCCGTCGCGAGGACCTGCTGCAGCGCGTCGGGCACATCCGGACGGGCGATCGGCACGAACGTCGCCCGCGCGATGCGGCGACGCATCAGCTCGCGGGTGTTCTGATCCTTCTCGCGCCTCTCGAACGGGCTGTGACCGGCCAGCAGCGAGTACACGGTCGCGCCCAGGCTCCACACCTCGCTCGCGATCGTGCCGCCGCTGTGCTCGGCGACGACTTCCGGAGCGCTCCACGGGATCGACATCGCGAGGACGTCGGATGCCGCGCTGCGCTGCAACGACGCGGAGATGCCGAAGTCGGCCAGCACCGCCGACCCGAAGCTGGTCACCAGGATGTTGCTCGGCTTGATGTCGCGGTGGATCAGACCCGCGCGGTGCGCGGACTCGAGTGCCCCGGCCAGACGCACCGCGACGGCCATCACCTCGTCCACCGGCATCCGTTCGATGCGATAGCGCTGCGCGAGCGAGCCGGGGCAGTACTCCATCACGATATACGGGCGTCCGTCGGCGGAGATTCCCGCCTGATAGACCGTGACGATCGCCGGATGCGCCGACAGATGCGCCAGAACGTCGGCCTCGGCGTTGAACATGCGCAGCAGATCGGGGTCACGCTCGCCCGCCGGCAGCACCTTCACCGCGACCGCACGCCGCGGCATGTCCTGTTGATAGAGGAAGACGTCGGCGAAGCCGCCGGATCCCAGCGGACGCACGTAGTCGAGCCCCGGCAGCTGCGGCGGCGCAGACGGGAGCCTGCGCGTCATGGCACCCCTCAGTCATCTCGCGACCCCATCCCCGACGACCTCGGGAACCCGGCCATGCTAACAAAGCCACCTCGACACACCGCGGCGCCCGCTCCGCACCGCGTCGAGCCGGCACCGATCAGAGCTCGGGCAGGCCGGGGTCGGCGTTCGGCTCGAACGGTGCATCCAGCGAACGCGTGAGCTCCTCGAGCATGGCGGCGATCTGCGGCTCGACGTACTGCGCGATAGCGGCCTGGATACGCAGGCGATGGTGCAGCAGCACGGCGCAGACCTCGCGACCCACCATGTTCGCGTAGTCATCGGCCAGTCCGACCTCTTGACGGAGGGCCGCCTTCGCATCGTCGCTGAGCGGCGGCAAGGCCGGGATGTCGGCGTCCTCCTGCTCCGCGAGGCCGCCGATCGTGAAGAGGAACGGTGCTCCCGGGACCGGATCCGGATCGAGGGGAAGTCCCTCGAACTCGGGGTCGAGCCCTTCCGCGGGGCGGTAGCTGCGCGCCCGGTTGCGGGCGGCCTGCTGGTCGAGCTCGGCCTGCAGCATCGGGAGGTTGCGCGACGTGTACTCCGCGACGGCATGATCGACGATCGTCTTGATGCGAGTGGAGAGCCCGTGCTGCACGCCGTGCGGAACATCCGCCCCCAGGCCCGCGGCCGACAGCACCGGCGAGCCGAAGCAGCGGCGGCACGGCGCGACGCGCCCGCGGTGGGTGGCGGGCTCCCAGCGCGGCAGCCAGCGCAGCCAGGCGTCCACCGCCTGGCTGACCTGGGTCTCGATCGACCGCTCCACGGGTCCATTGTTGCGGCATCCGCGCCGATCGCGGGGGATTTCCGGCCACGACTCAGTCGTCGTCGCGCTCCCACGGCCAGCGAGGCCGTTCGGCGGCGGTGCGCACGAGCGCGATCGCCCCCCATCCACCCACCAGCGCGGCGGCGGCCAGCACGACGGCGAACCACGAGGTCGCGAATGCGCCCACAGCGGCCACGATGCGCGCGCCGTCCACTCCCGAGAGCACACCGCCGGCCAGTACACCGACCAGGTAGGCGAGCACCGTCGCCACCGTCACGATCGCCGCGCTGCCGTATCGCCTGCGCTCGGGGCGGACGGCGAACCAGGTCGACAGGGCGAAGGCGCCGACGGAGAACGCGCCCCCGACGATGCCGGGCAGCTGCCCCAGCCCGGAGACCGGCAGCACCTCCGCGCCCGTGAACAGGCTGAGCATCCCGAACCCGCCGATCAGCAGGGCGAAGAACCCCACGACGGCGAACGCGGTGGCCACCGGCGGGGTGAGTCCGCCTGCGCCACCGCGTCCGCGCGGATCGGTCATCAGCTCTGGTGCAGCCTCGGGCCCGCCTCGAGCGTGCGCTCGTACTCGCGCTGCGCCTCGTCATTCAGCTCGGTGACGCGCTTGCCGCGAGCCGCGACCCACGCGCCGAACCAGATCGTGAGCTCACGGCCGAGCACGAAGGCCACGATCGCGAGCGGGGCGAGCAGCTGCCCCTGAATGAGGTCGGCACCCTGCCGCGCGGTGAGCGTCCAGAACGGCGCCTGGAACAGCTGGCCGAGGAGGTGCCCCGCGTAGGCGACGACGCCGACGAGAAGGCCGAAGATGACCCAGTGGCCCCAGCGTCCACGATTGATGACGGCACCGAGCAGCCAGAAGCCGATGAAGAAGACGACGACCGGCACCCACAGCCACCACGACTGCACCGCAGCCAGCGCGGCGGTGCCCACGTTGGCACCCGTCACCTCGCCCCGGATGGCCTGCAGGCCGAGCGCGGCGCCGAGGTACAGGACGCCGAAGGCCACCGCCGCCAGCAGGCCGATCGCGCCCGCAGCGCCACGGTTGCCGCGCAGACGCGGCGGCTCGGGAGCCTGCACGAAGATCGGCTGCGGGGCGGGGGCCGCGGCCGGGACGACCGGCACGACCGGCTCCGCGACGACGACGGTCTCCGCAGAAGACGAATAGGCGCCCGGAACGTACGTCTCGTCGACCGGATCGTCGGCGAAGGAGGATCCGTAGACCGGTTCCGTGTGCGTGGCGGGCGTCGACTCCGCGCGCGCCGGCTCGGCGACCACGGGCTGCGGCGCCTGCTCGGACGCGGCCGACGCGGACGTGTGGACAGCGTCGGCGGCCTCGGCATCCGCTGTCGAGGGCGCATCGACGGCGGCCTCGCGAGAGGCGGCTTCGGCGTCGGCGAGCCCCGCATGGGCACTCGCGACGGCCTCATCGACCGACGTGGTCTCGACCGGGGTGTTCTCCTCGATCGGTTCGCCGTACTTGGGGTCGCTCATGGCGTGTGCTCCTCACGCGGGACGTGTGCCGCCGCACAGCGAGCGTAACGCCGGGATGGGGCACCGACGCGGAGCCATGCCGACGTGTCTCGACGCCCGTGCCGCGCGCGCCGCTTATCGTGAGGCCATGACGTCACGCCGACTCGCCGCCCTCGGGATCACGCTGCTCGCGGCGCTCGCGCTGACCGCCTGCGCCGGCACGCCCGACACCATCGGGACGAGCGCGTCCGCCCCGGCGTCGCCTGCCGCACCGACGCCGGCGATGACACTCGCTCCGTTCCCGATGGGCCCGGCCACCTCGACGACGCCGCTGCCGTCGAACCTGCCGCAGGGATGCCGGGACATCCTGACCGCGAGCGTCCTGCAGGAGCTCGACGGCGTGCCGCTGAACGCGGAGGGGATGGGCGGCGGCATCCGCAGTGACAGCACGCGCGTGTGCGTCTGGGGCGAGCCGGGCGCGGTCGGCACTCGCCTCGTGACCCTCATCGGGTACGCCCCCGACCAGCCGGCTCGCGACGCGCTCTACGCCCTCGGCAACGACGGCTACACGTGCTACGAGCCGCACGGCGGCATCCGCTGCGAGAAGACCTGGCAGTCCGCGACCCTCCCGGTGCAGGAGGGGCGCACCCTCTTCTACCGCGACGGTGTCATCGTCGACACCCAGTACTCGAATCTCGCCCCCGCCGGCTACACCGACGCCATCATCGACGCGCTCTGGCCGCCCGCCGGGTCGGTGCCGAGAACGCCGGCGCCGACACCCAGCCCGTCCGCGACGCGATAGCGGCGGACGGGCCGGGTCTGGGGCCTTTCCGAGACGTCAGAACGAGGTCACGACGACGCGGTTGATCTTCGGGTCACGAAGAGACTCGTAGCCCTGCTGCACCTCGTCGATCGAGATCTCCCTCGACACGAGCTCGTCGAGCTTGTACCGGCCCTGCAGATAGAGTTCGGCGATCATCGGGATGTCACGCTTCGGATTTGTCGAGCCCATGTAGACGCCCTCGACCCGGTTACGTGCGCCGAGCAGCTGGAGCGCGGACACGTCGATATGGTTGGCCGGGTCGAGAATTCCGATGAGGTAGAGCCCGCCACCGGGCGCCAGCATCGAGAGCCCCGACTGCGTCACTGCGGGAATCCCCACGAAGTCGAAGACGTAGTCCGCCCCGAGACCGCCGGTGAGCTCCTTGACCGCGGCGACGGCGTCGACCTCGCGGGAGTTGATGACGTCAGTCGCGCCGAAATGCCGCGCATTGTCGAGCTTGTCGTCGGCGACATCGATGGCGATGATACGACCTGCTCCGGCGATCACTGCGCCGCTGATGGCGTTGGTGCCGACCCCGCCGGTGCCGATGATCGCGACGGTCTCACCGGGTTGGACGTCGGCGGTGTTCATCACCGCGCCGGCCCCCGTCACAACCCCGCAGCCGAGCAGCGCCGCCTGCGGAAACGGAACGGCATCCGGAATCTTGGCGAGCTGGTTCTCGTGGATGAGTGCGAACTCCGCAAAGCCCCCGAGTCCCATGCCTTGCGCGAGCTCGTTGCCGTCCGCGTCGGCCAGACGCCCGGCGCGCACCGTGAACTCCGGGTGCTCGCAGAGATGAACGCGTCCGATGAGGCATTTCGCGCACGATCCGCAGTACTGGACCAGGCAGGCGACGACGTCGTCACCCACCGCGAGGTCGACGACGTCGGGGCCCACCGCTGTGACGACGCCGGATACCTCGTGCCCGAGGACCATCGGCACTTCGTAGCCGAGCGGGGTGTTGGCCGCGAGTTCATCGCTATGGCACAGCCCCGAGGCCTTGACCTGGACCAGTACCTCGCGACCTCGTGGCTCGGCGATCGCCACCTCTTCTGTGTGGAATCCTCCGCCGAACTCGCGCACGACCGATGCCTTCATCTCTGTTCTCCTTCTTCTGCCGCAGCCCCGCGGCCCGTCACCCGTGACATCAGCGTCGCGGTAGGTCGTCCGCGTCAGTGCGGACTCCGTCAGACTACTCGCGATTCTGAACATCTGTCTCGAAACTCATCTGTCATGATGGGGCGGTGGCTGCGCTCGAATCGCACACCCCCCGCTCGACGCCGAAGGCTTCCAAGGATCCGCGCCCAGCGCGCACGCGCGGCCGCATCGTGCAGGCGCTCGGAGAGTTGCTTCGCAGCGGTGAGAGCGTGTCGGTCGCCGCGATCTGCACGCGGGGCGGCGTCGGCCGCTCGACGTTCTATGCGCACTTCGGATCGGTCGACGACGTCGCCGAGCTCGTGGTCGACGAGGTCTTCGCGGAGCTGGGCCCCCGTGACGCCCGTCGCCGCCACGAACACGAGCTTCCCGGCGACGTCATCGCAGAGCTGGCGACGCGTGACCTGTTGGCCGCGCTCCGCGAGAAACGCGAGTTCTTCCTCTACGTCCTGGCCGGCCCCTCGACACTCCGGCTGCGCGAACATGTGTTCGCCGCGCTCGCGACGTCGGTGCGCGACGCGGTGCGCGCGGAACGCCCCGCCGACGACGACGCGACGATACGCACGGCCAGCAGTTTCATCGCCGGCGGCCTCGTCGCGCTCCTCGTCGACATCGTGGTTCACGGCGACGTCGACGACGAGCGCATCGTGCGGCTCATGGTGGACCTGCTGCCGACCTGGCTCGCGAGGCCGCAGACCTCGCGATAGTCGCGTTCAGCCCCAGACGCGCTTGGCGATGCGGGTGACGTAGTCCGTCGGGTGCCAGCTCGTCTCGCTCGTCGACAGCCACCGGCCCCCACCGGCCTCGATCGTCTCCGTGAGTTCGCCGTCGGTGCGGGTACACCGCGTGCGCTCGGCCTGCGAGGAGCACGTGAACCCGGTCGCCGGCAGCGCCGCCGCGGCGATGGGCCCGGCATCCGCGGGGACGTTCGCGAGCGTCGTGGTGACGGTGCCGGCGTCGGCGCGCCATGCACAGGTGAACACGACCTGCGGCCGCAGGGCGTCGACCAGCTGCGTCGCGGTGGTCATGGGAGCGTCGGCGGAGGCGGTCAGCCCGGCCGCCCCGGGGGCGAAGGTCAGCGTCGCGTCGAGAGCCGCGTCGTACAGATCGGCGCAGCGGGTCGGCGCCGCGCCCCCGACCTGCCCCGCCTCGCCCGTCGCGTCCGCGGCCGGTGTCGAGGTCGACGGGCGTCCGACCGCGTCGCCGAGCCACGACACGGATGCCGGGATCATCGGAATCGCGAGGAACGCCAGCACGCCGACGGTCGCCGCACACGCGACACCGACGACCCACGCGAACGCCGCGCTTCTTCCTCCGACCCGAGCCATGCGCTCAGGCTATCTCCGCGCCCCCACGCACCCGCCGCGCCCTCCCGCGAGCCGCCAAGATCTGCCCGAGCCGCCATGTTCCGGCGCGCCAGATCATGGCGGCTCGCGCGGAACGTGGCGGCTCGCGGAAATGGGAAAGGGCCCCGGGGACGTGTGTCCCCGGGGCCCTTTGGCCTCGATCAGTTGTAGGTGCCGGGCGTGAAGTCGTCCGTCGAGAAGCTGTCGAAGTCGACGTAGCTCAGGTCGGCGTCGCTGTACGCGCCGTCCGAGGCGAAGATGCGGTTGGGGTACCGCTCGCTCTTGGCCTCCTCCGTCGCCTCGACCACGACGTTGCGGTACTTCGCAAGGCCGGTGCCGGCGGGGATGAGCTTTCCGATGATGACGTTCTCCTTGAGGCCGACGAGCGGGTCGCTCTTGCCCTCCATGGCCGCCTGCGTCAGGACGCGGGTGGTCTCCTGG
>NZ_MKRU01000067.1:0-9108 GCF_001897985.1 Microbacterium sp. 69-7
TCCTGAAGGGGCTGCGCGACCGCTACGAGGCGCACCACAAGGTGCAGATCACCGACGGCGCCATCGTCGCGGCGGCGAACCTCGCCGACCGCTACATCAGCGACCGGTTCCTGCCCGACAAGGCCATCGACCTGATCGACGAGGCCGGCGCGCGCCTGCGTCTGTCGATCCTGTCGAGCCCGCCGGAGCTGCGTGAGTTCGACGAGAAGATCGCCAAGGTCCGCGAGGACAAGGAGGCGGCCAGCGAAGAGCAGGACTTCGAGAAGGCCGCGGCCCTCCGCGACGAGGAGAAGTCGCTGCTCGCCGAGCGCCTACGCCTGGAGAAGCAGTGGCGCAGCGGCGACGTCGCCAGCCACGCGGTCGTCGACGAGGGTCTGATCGCCGAGGTGCTCGCGCAGGCCACCGGCATCCCCGTCTTCAAGCTCACGGAGGAGGAGACCAGCCGTCTCGTCTTCATGGAGAAGGCGCTGCACCAGCGGGTCATCGGCCAGGAGGAGGCGATCGCCGCGCTCAGCCGTACGATCCGTCGTCAGCGCGCCGGCCTCAAGGACCCGAAGCGTCCCAGCGGCTCGTTCATCTTCGCCGGCCCCACGGGCGTCGGAAAGACGGAGCTGGCCAAGGCGCTCGCCGAGTTCCTGTTCGACGACGAGGGTGCGCTGATCTCGCTCGACATGAGCGAGTTCGGCGAGAAGCACACCGTCTCGCGGCTGTTCGGTGCCCCTCCGGGGTTCGTCGGCTTCGAAGAGGGCGGCCAGCTCACCGAGAAGGTGCGGCGCAAGCCGTTCTCTGTGGTGCTCTTCGACGAGATCGAGAAGGCCCACCCCGACATCTTCAACTCGCTGCTGCAGATCCTCGAAGAGGGTCGCCTGACCGACGGTCAGGGCCGCGTCGTCGACTTCAAGAACACGGTCATCATCATGACCACCAACCTCGGATCGTCGGCCATCGCCGGCGGCCCGGTCGGGTTCCAGGTCGAAGGCAACTCGCAGACGACCTACGAGCGGATGAAGGGCAAGGTCGACGAGGAGCTGAAGCGTCACTTCAAGCCGGAGTTCCTCAACCGCGTCGATGACGTCATCGTCTTCCCGCAGCTCAACAAGCAGGAGCTCCGCCAGATCGTCGGTCTGTTCACCAAGCGGTTGAGCGAGCGTCTGCTCGACCGTGACATGACGGTCGAGCTCACCGACGCCGCCAAGGACCGCCTCATCGAGATCGGGTTCGACCCGACCCTCGGTGCCCGCCCCCTGCGCCGCGCCATGCAGCGCGAGGTCGAGGATCAGCTGTCCGAGCGGATCCTGCACGGCGAGCTCAACCCCGGTGACCACGTCAAGGTGGATGCCGAGAACGGCACCTTCCTGTTCGAGCACGGTCCCCGCGGCGAGAAGGTCGCGGTGGGTGTCGGTGCCGCCGGCGCGATCGAGGCCACGCCGGACATCGTCGCCGGAAGCTGACCCGGTTCGATCACTGTACGAAGGGGCGGATGCGGCGGCATCCGCCCCTTCGGCGTTCGCGGGGGCGTGGGGCGTTTCGACTCGGCGCTGCGCGCCTCGCTCAACGACCGGGGTGTCCTGTCCGGTCGTTGAGCGAGCGCAGCGAGTCGAAACGTCTAGCGGGCGGCGCGGAAGCGTCGGGCCGCGGCGACGAGCGCGGCGAACAGGCGCCGGTCGGCGGCATCCTCTTCGGGGTGCCATTGCACCGCGACGAACCACGGCCCTTCGATCGTCTCGATCGCCTGCGGGAGACCGTCGTCGCTGCGGGCGCTGACGACGAGACCGTCGCCGACCCGGTCGATGCCCTGATGATGGTAGCTGCGCACCGACAGGTCGCCGGCGCCGACGATGTCCGCCAGTCGTGTGCCGTCTTCGACCGTCGCCGTGTTCGTCGCGAACACGCCGCCGCCGAGCTGATAGCGGCGCGTGCCCAGCGCCTCCGGCAGATGTTGGTGCAGTGTGCCACCCGCGGCGACGTTCGCCAGCTGCAGACCCCGGCAGATGCCGAAGACGGGCATGCCGCGACGACGTGCGCCGGCCAGCAGCGCCAACTCCCACGCATCGCGATCGGTGCGGGGCTCGTCGGTCTCGGGGTGGGGCGCGGCGCCGTAGAGAGCGGGATCGACGTCGAGGCCGCCGGTGAGGACCAGCCCGTCCAGACCGTCGAGCACCGCGTCGGCGGCAGCATCCGGGTCGGGCTGCGGTGGCAGCAGCACCCCCGCGCCGCCGACCGCGGTGGTCGCGTCGAGGTAAACCTGGGGCAGAAAGGCCGCGCGCACGTCCCACACACCCTGCTGGGCGCGCTCGAGGTAGGTCGTGAGGCCGATGACGGGTCGTATGTCTCTGGCGGGGGCGCTCATGCGGTTCCTGTCGCCGCGGGAGGAAGTGACGCAGCGGTCGCCGCCGCATCGAGCGGAGCCACGTCGACCGAGACGCGCAGCGTCGAGTTCTTCGCCTTGGTGAAGATGATGCCGCGCACCGGCGCGACGTCCCCATAGTCGCGACCCCACGCCACCGTCACGTAGCGGTCGTTCGCCCACTGGTCGTTCGTCGGGTCGATCGCCAGCCACTGGTCGCTGCCGGGCAGCCACACGGCGAGCCACGCATGCGACGCGTCGGCGCCGAACACCCGCTCCTTGCCGGGCGGCGGCTGCGTCGCCAGGTAGCCCGAGACGTAGCGGGCGGCGACCCCGTGCGAGCGCAGGCACGCGAGCGCCACGTGCGCGAAGTCCTGACAGACCCCCGCCCGCGCGCGCATCGCATCGCCCACCGTGCTGGTGACGGTGGTCGCCGTCTTGTCGTAGTCGAAGTCGCGGTAAATCCGCTGCATGAGATCCGTCGCGGCCTCACCGATGGGTCGACCGGGCGTGAGCGACACGGCACCGTACGCCGCGGCCTCCGGCTCGTGGCGCACCCGCGGCGACTCCAGGGCGTACTCGACGGCCCGCCACGCCTCGGGCAGATGAGTGTTCAGCATCGGCCGAGCCTGCTCCCACGGGAGTGCGAGCGCGTCGGCGTCGTATGTGGGCGTCTCGACGGCGGCGACACTCGAGGCGGTGATCGTCAGCGCCTCGTGCGGGTCGGTGAGGTGGAAGTAGGTGGCCGAGTTGCCGAACGCGTCGGTGTCGGGCGCGATGTCGCCCGGAGCCGGGTCGACCTGGACGCTCGCCTCGGTGACCTCCTGCCAGGGCAGGCCGCGGGGTACGAGATGGAACTGGCCGACGCTGTCCTGGACGGGCTTGCCGTACGTGTAGGCGGTGCGGTGCCAGACGCGGTAACGCATCACGCGCGGGCCTCCATCAACTCGACGAGGGACAGGTCGGTCATCGCGACGGCGGGCGGCCCGCTCTCGAAGTGGAGATGGGTGACGGCATCGGAGAGCTGTTCGAGCTGCGCCGTCACATCGGCCATGAAGGCGACGAGCGTGGTGCGTCGACCGTTATCGACGACGTCCAGCGCGGCGACGTCGATGGCGGCGAGTTCCGTTTCGAGATGATCGAGCAGGCGCTCCGCCCGGGTCGACCCCGTGGATGCCGGCATGGCGGCCAGATGCTCGCGCAGACGCGCGAGCGCGAACGCGAGCGAGCGCGGGTTGCTGTGATCGAGCAGCAGCAGATCGAGGACGTCGGCGGCCCGCATCGATCCGCGGTAGCGACGGCGGTGGGTCACGACGCTCTCGGCCGCCAGGAGGACGGCCTCCAAGACGCTGCGCTCGGCGCGGGGCGCGTGGCGTTCAGCCAGACCCGTCGACAGCAGTTCGGACAGCTGCAGTCCGCGCTCCAGGAAGCGGCCGGCTTCGATCATGTGCCAGCCGGTGTCGCGGATCATGTTCGCCGTGATGCCGTACAGCGACAGCATCGCCGAGAGCATGCGCCCTCCCGACTCCGCCGTGCGGTGCGGGTGGGACGAGCCGCGCAGCGCGCGGGTGGCCCGATCGATCGTCGCGAAGACCCGCCACGTGTCACCGGAGAGCTGGTCGCGGACGCCTTCCATCGCTTCGCGAAGCCGCGCGATCGAATGCGCGGCGGAGCCGGGACGGCGAACGTCCAGCAGCAGCGAGCGGAACTCCGCCTCGGGATCGAGCGAGCGCATTCCGGCCAGGCGTCCGAGCACATCCAGCAGAACGCGGGGGCTCTCCGCCAGCCGGCCCGCCACGTGGGCACGAGGCTGGTCGAGCTCGGTCTGCGCCGTCAGCAGCAGCCGCAGAAGGTCTTCCGCGCGCTCCGCGTAGCGGCCGGTCCAGAACATGTCGGCGTGCGCGCGGGGAGCCAGCGGCGGGACGCTGCGGGCCGTCGGTGCAGGCGCGATCTCGGTCAGGTTCTGGTCGGGGTCGTCCTCCGAGGCTTTCAGCACCCACACGTCCTTCGTCCGCGGGAGCGCATCGGGGCTCTCTCGCACGGTCGCCAGACCTCCGACGAGCGGACGGTATGCCGAGCCGTAGCGCAACGCGAACGCGCGGAGCGTCAACGGCAGCGCGTCGATACGCGCACCGAGATCGTCGGTGCTCGACCAGACCGGGGTTTGCGAGAGTGGCAGCAGGTCCTGCCCGACGAACCGGTGCGGAGCCGACTGGATTCGCGCGATCAGGTCGTCGGCCGACATCTCGCTGAACGCCTTGCGCGGTTCGTCGATCGTGCGCACGATCAGGCCCCGATCTCCCGCGCGCACGCGCGACAGCACCCGGTCCCTCGCCTCCGGATCGCCGCACCACACCGTCGGCACCGACGGAATGCGCAACTGCTCGCCGAGGAGGTATTCGCACGCCGCGGGCAGATAGGGGAGCAGCCCCGGGTTCTCCAGCACGCCGGCTCCGAGGCCGTTCACCAGGCGCACATGGCCGCGGCGTACGGCCTCACTCAGCCCGGCGACGCCCAGCCGTGAGTCGCCGCGAAGTTCCAAGGGGTCGCACCACGCGGCATCCACTCTCCGGATGATGACGTCGATGCGGTCGGCGGGACGGGTGCGGGGCCAGCCGGCGGGCTTCATCCAGACGAACCCGTCGCGGACGACGAGGTCGCTGCCCTGCACGAGGGGGAAACCGAGCGCGCTCGCCAGGAACGCCTGGTCGAACGCCGTCTCGCTCAGCGTGCCGGGAGTGAGGATCACGACTCGCGGGTCATCGATCTCGGCGGCCACCGACGACAGCAGCGCCGCGCGCAGCGCCGAGAAGTAGGGGTCGATGCGGTGGAGGTTCTCCTCCTGGAACAGGTCGGGCAGCACCTGCGAGATCACCCGGCGATTCTCCGCGGCGAAGCCCAGACCCGACGGTGCCTGCACGCGATCGGCGAGGACGTGCCATTCGCCCTCGGCGTCGCGCCCGAGATCGGTCGCCGCCAGCAGCAGCGGATGAGGGTCGACGGCGCTCGCGCGGGCCAACGGGCGAGTGAAACCGGAGTGGCCGAAGACGACGGCCGACGGCACAATCCCTTCGCGCATCAGATTCTGCGGTCCGTACAGGTCGACGAGCAGCGCGTTCAGCAACTCGGCCCGCTGCGCGAGCCCGACCTCCAACGGCGACCAGCCGGCCGCGTCGAACACGAACGGCACCGGGTCGAGCTGCCATGGCTGCGGCCCGGAGTCGCCACGCAGGTACGAGACGCCGTCGTCCGCGAGAAAACGCGCGATCTCGCCGTCGACGCGCTGCAGATCCTCGCCGGTGAGGCTCAAGGCGTGCGCCGCCAGCGCCTTCCATCCGGGGCGCAGCGAGCCGTCGGCATCCACGAACTCGTCGTAGCGAACCGCCTCGGCCGACGGCGACAAGGGCAGCGTCGGCTGCGACACCGTCGCGGCATAGTCGCGCAACACACTCACGGCGAAGTCCTTCCCGGCTCCAGCGTAGGGGGCAATACAGTGGGTCGGTGACCCTTGCCGACCCCACCGAAGGCACCAGCCCGGCGCGCCCCGTCGTCCGGCCCGCGCGGACCTCGGATGTCCGCGGCATCCTCGCCCTTCTCGAGCCGTGGGTGCAGCGGCGGATCCTGCTCGGCAAGGAGATCGTCACCCTGTACGAATCGGTGCAGGAGTTCGTCGTCGCCGAGCAGGACGGCGAGCTCATCGGCTGCGGCGCCCTGCACGTGATGTGGGAGGACCTGGGCGAGATTCGCACGCTCATCGTCGCGGAGAACTGGCTGCATCACGGTGTCGGCGGCGCGATCGTGACGCAGCTGGAGGCCCGCGCGGTCGACCTCGGTCTGTCGCGGCTGTTCTGTCTCACCTTCGAGGTCGACTTCTTCCGTCGTCGCGGTTTCACGCCCATCGGCGAACAGGTCGTCGACCCCGACGTGTACTCGCAGCTGCTGCGCAGCCCCGACGAGGGTGTCGCGGAGTTCCTCGACCTCGCGCACGTCAAACCGAACACGCTCGGCAATACCCGCATGCTGAAGAACCTCTGAGCCCCGCGCGCCCCGGCAGGAGACGGGGATGCCGCGGCCTAGCCTGGAGGAGTGAGCACCCCGACGCGCCGTTCGCGACGCCCCAGCCCCGCCGTCTACCGGCGGCGCCGGCTCGTCGCCGTGCTGATCGTCCTCGTCATCATCGCGGCGATCGTCCTCGTGATCTGGCAGCCGTGGCGCGGGTCACAGGCTGCCGCACCCGTATCGAGCCCGTCGGTCACCACGCCCGTCGCGTCGGCGTCGACTCCTCCCGCGTCGGCGGCGCCCGCGGAAGCCTCAGCGGCGCCGGTGGCACCGAACCTCACCCCCGACGCGTCGGGGACGGCGCCCACGGTTGCGGCGTGTTCGACCGCGGCCATCTCGGTGCAGGCGGTCACTGATCAGGACGTGTACAGCGCCGGCGAGCTGCCCAAACTGTCGATCACGCTCTCGAACACATCGGGTGCGCCGTGCCTGATGAACGTGGGAACCGCGACACAGTCGTTCGTGATCACCAGCGGCACCGACACGTGGTGGCGCTCGACCGACTGCCAGTCGGAGTCGAGCGATCAGGTCGTTCAGCTGGCAGCGGGCCAGACGGTCTCGAGCGTGACGCCGCTGCAGTGGGACCGCACGCGATCGTCGGTCGACACCTGCGGATCGTCGCGGCCGCAGGCCTCGCCCGGCTATTACCACCTGTCGGTCTCGATCGGCGGCATCCAGGCAGCGGACACGAAGGTATTCGAACTGCGCTGAACCCGCGATCATTACTGGTAGGTCCGATTGTTGAAGAGTGCACTTTTCGCGCCTTTTTCGTCGATGATGCGGAGGTTCACGCGCGAAGGGTGTTGGCGGCCATGCCTGAGCACGGTAGGTGAACATCCGGTGACAAAGCCATCGCGAACTCGCGGATTGATTCGATAGATGTCAATATAGAAGCATGTCGAATCAAGAAGTCGAACTGGTCATCGTCGGGTCCGGTCCCGCCGGATACACGGCGGCGGTCTACGCGGCGCGTGCGGGTCTCGCGCCGGTCGTGATCGCGGGCTCGGTGACCGCGGGCGGTGCGTTGATGACGACGACGGAGGTGGAGAACTTCCCGGGCTTCGTCGATGGCGTGCAGGGACCGGAGCTGATGGAGTCGATGCGGGCGCAGGCCGAGCGATTCGGCGCTCGGATCGTCTACGACGACGCGATCCGCCTCGAGCTCGACGGCGACGTGAAGACCATCGAGACCGGTGCCGGGGCGACGTACCGGGCGCGGGCGGTGGTCCTCACGATGGGTTCCGCGTACCGCAAGCTCGGCCTCTCCGAAGAAGAGCGGCTGTCGGGGCACGGAGTGTCCTGGTGCGCGACGTGCGACGGGTTCTTCTTCCGCGAGCAGGAGATCGTCGTGGTCGGCGGCGGGGACTCCGCGATGGAGGAGGCCCTGTTTCTCACCCGGTTCGCGTCGAAGGTGACCGTCGTGCACCGCCGGGACGAGTTCCGCGCGTCGAGGATCATGGCGCAGCGCGTGCTGGAGGACCCGAAGATCGAGGTCGCCTGGAACAGTGAGGTCGGTGCGATCCTCGGCGATGAGCAGGTCACCGGGCTCACGCTGCGCGACACCGTCACCGGGGCCGAGCGCACGCTCGACGCGACGGGGGTGTTCGTCGCGATCGGGCACGACCCGCGTTCCGAGCTCGTGACCGGGCAGGTCGACACCGACGCGGACGGGTATGTGCGGGTCGCGCACCCGTCGACGCGGACGAACCTGCCCGGGGTGTTCGCGGCCGGGGATCTCGTCGATCACACGTACCGGCAGGCGATCACCGCCGCGGGCACCGGCTGCGCGGCCGCGCAGGACGCCCAGCACTACCTGTCGAACCTCGAACCCACCACCGTTCCTGAGCTTGCTTTGGAGGTCTCCGCATGAGCATCGTCACTCCCGTCACCGACGCTACTTTCCGGGCTGAGGTGATCGAGTCCGAGCTACCCGTCGTGGTCGACATCTGGGCGACCTGGTGCGGCCCGTGCAAGGCGATCGCCCCGATCCTGGACCAGCTCGCCAGCGACTACGCGGGCCGGGTGAAGATCGTGAAGGTCGACGCCGACCAGAACCCCGAGACCGTGACCGCGGCCGGCGTGACCTCGATCCCCACCCTCGGGTTCTACCGGAACGGAGAGCGGGTGGACGTGCTGATCGGCGCGCACCCGAAACCCGTCTACGTCGCGAAGATCGAAGAGCTGCTCGCATGACCGACACCCTGACCCGCACCGCCCCGAAACGGCTCTCCACCCTCGACAAGTGGCTTCCGCTGTGGATCGGCTTCGCGATGGTCGCGGGCCTCTTGCTCGGTCGTTTCGTGCCCGCACTTTCTGACGCGCTCTCTGCGATGGAGGTCGGCGGGATCTCGATCCCGATCGGGCTGGGCCTGCTGGTGATGATGTACCCGGTGCTCGCGAAGGTCCGCTACGACAAGGTCGCCGCCGTCACGGGCGACAAGAAGCTTCTTGTCTCCTCGCTCGTGCTGAACTGGCTCGTGGGGCCCGCGGTGATGTTCGCGCTCGCGTGGATCTTCCTGCCCGACCTGCCGGAGTACCGGACCGGGCTGATCATCGTGGGTCTCGCGCGCTGCATCGCGATGGTCGTGATCTGGAACGATCTCGCGTGCGGTGACCGGGAGGCGACCGCGGTGCTGGTCGCGATCAACTCGGTCTTCCAGGTCGTGATGTTCTCGGTGCTGGGCTGGTTCTACCTGACCGTG
>NZ_MKRU01000068.1:0-9157 GCF_001897985.1 Microbacterium sp. 69-7
ACTGACGATCGACACCGAGCTGACGGCACACACCGCCCAGCTCGAGCGCGAGGCGGCGCACGCCGCCGAGAAGGTCGCGCAGGCCGAACAAGAGGCCGCTGCCATCCGCACCGAAGCCGAGAAGGGGGCCGCAGCGCTGCGCTCGCTCGTCTCGCGTGAGACGGAGCAGCTCCGCGCGGAGGCGGAGGACGCCGTGCGCGAGCAGCGCCTGCGCGCCCTGGAGTTCGAGGAGGCACTGAGCCGCCGGCAGGACGACGCCCAGCAGGAGTTCTTGATGCTGCACAACCAGGCCGTCGCGCACGCCGAGCGCATCACGCAGGACGCCAACGAGCAGGTCGCCGCGTCGCTGGAGCACGCGCAGCGCATCACGGCGAAGGCCGACGACTTCGACAAGCTCATGCGCGCGCAGGCTCAGCAGCACGAGGCCGACGCGCGGTTGCGCTCGCGCGAGATCCTCGATCGCGCGAGCGTCAAGGCCCAGAAGATCATCGACACCGTCACCGGGCATTCGCAGAGCGTGCTGCGCGACGCTGAAGACCGCACGCGGGCACTGCGCTGGCAGCAGCAGCAGTTGACGAGCTTCATGTCCGAGGTCAAGGAACTGCTGCGCACCGAGGCTGCGGCGGCCGACAGTGCCGAGGCCGCGCCCGCGCCTGGCGACGACGCGAACGACGACGAGAACGACGGCGATCAGACGCCCGAGTGATCGCCGATCGTTGAGGTCGCAGCCCCGACGTAGGCTCGGATCATGACCTCGATCGAGCCTCTCGTCTTCCCGACCGACGCCGACGGCTGGGTGGCGTTCGCGTCCGGACGGCCCGCCGCCGCTGTCGCTCTCGTCGCCGATGTCGACGCCCGCCTCATCGATGCGGCGGACGAGAGGGATGCCGCGACGCGCCTGGACCTGTGGAACGACGCCGATCTGGCGCTCCGGCAGGCCACGTGCGAGGCCTACCTGCTGAGTGAGGCGCACCCGGATGCCGAGGTGCGCCGCATCGCGGAGGAGCAGGTGCAGGCGCTCGAGGCGCTCTCGGCATCCCGCCTTCTCGACGCGAAGCTGTTCGCCGCATTCGAGGCTCTCACCGATGACGCTCTCGACGCCGACCAGGCGCGGCTGCTCGCGCAGGTGCGCCGCGACTTCCACCGCGGGGGCGTCGCCCTTCCTGCGGCTGATCGTGAGCGTGTGCGCGTGCTCACCGACCGCGACACGGAGCTGAGTCTGGAGTTCTCACGCAACATCCGTGACGGACGGCGCGAGATCCGCGTCGCCCCCGCGGCACTGGCGGGTCTGCCGCAGGACTTCATCGACGCGCACCCCGTCGACCACGACGGGCTGATCGTGCTCACGACC
This sequence comes from Microbacterium sp. 69-7, assembly GCF_001897985.1. NCBI lineage: Bacteria > Bacillati > Actinomycetota > Actinomycetes > Micrococcales > Microbacteriaceae > Microbacterium > Microbacterium sp. 69-7. The sequence continues at coordinate 1,352 of NZ_MKRU01000068.1, forward strand.
GAGTACACCGACCTTATGCCGGTGCGGGAATACGCGACCGACCGGGCGACGCGCACGGCGCTCGTCGCGGCCTACAACGACCTCGCGTGGCCGGTGAACGACACTGTCCTCGCCGAGCTGCTGGCCGTCCGCGCGGAACGTGCGCAGCTGCTCGGCTACCGCGACTGGGCCGACTACGAGACCGAGACCCGCATGATCGGCGCCGATCGTGTCGACGGCGGCAGTGCGGCGATCGCCGAGTTCCTCGGGCGTCTCGACGACGCATCGGCCGACGCGGCCGCTCGTGAGTACCCGGTGCTGCTCGAACGGCTGCAGCAGGACGACCCGGCGGCGACCGAGGTCACGATCGCCGACTTCTTCTACCTTCTCAGCGCGCTGCGCCGTGAGCGTCACGACGTCGACGCTCAGCTCGTGCGCTCGTACTTCTCCTTCGACCGGGTGCTGCCGGGCGTGCTCGACACGACCGCGCGCCTGCTCGACGTCGAGTACGTGCCTGTCGAGATCCCCACCTGGCACGACGATGTGCGCTCGTACGACGTCGTCCGCGAAGGTCAGCGGCTCGGACGCATCCACCTCGACCTGCATCCGCGTGACGGCAAGTACAACCACGCCGCCTGCTTCCCCCTCGCCCCCGGCGTCGCGGGGCGTGTGCTGCCCGAGGCGGTGCTGCTGTGCAACTTCGCGCGCGGGCTGATGACCCACGACGAAGTCGTCACGTTCTTCCACGAGTTCGGCCACCTCGTGCACGACATCCTCGGCGGCGCGCAGCGCTTCGTGCGCTTCTCGGGCGTGGCGACGGAGTGGGACTTCGTCGAGGCGCCCAGCCAGCTGCTGGAGGAATGGGCGTGGGATGCCGAGGTCCTCGCCTCGTTCACCGCGAACGCCGCGGGCGAGCCGATCCCGGCCGATCTGGTCGCCAAGATGCGCGTCGCCGACGGGTTCGGACGGGCCCTGGAGGTGCGCCGCCAGCTCGGCCACGCGAACGTGTCGTACCACCTGCACGTCGACCGTCCGGAAGACCTGCAGGCGGCCACGGAGCACTGGTACTCCGTGACGAGCCCGGTGCAGCCACTGCGCGGACGGCACCCGTACGCCGGATTCGGTCATCTCACCGGCTACGGTGCCTGCTACTACACGTACCAGTGGAGCCTCGTTATCGCCCGCGACCTGCTCTCGGGCTTCGGCGGCGACCTCATGGATGCCGAGGCGGCCTCCCGCTACCGCCGCGAGATCCTCGAGCCGGGCGGCCGCCGCGACGCGACCGCGCTCGTCGAGGCGTTCCTCGGACGGCCGTACTCCTTCGACGCCTACCGGGCGTGGCTCGCCGGCGCCTGACCCGGTGACGGATCGGCGTCGAGCCGGCGCGCGTCAGGTGAGGCGGGCGAGAGCGGCGACGAACGCGTCGACGTCGTCTTCGGACGTGTCGAAGGAGCACATCCAGCGGACCTCGTTCTTCGCCGCGTCCCAATCGTAGAAGCGGAAGCTCTCGCGGAGGGCATCGGCGACGCCGTCGGGCAGTACCGCGAAGACGCCGTTGGCCTGCGTCGGCTGGCTGAACGACACCCCGGTGACCGATCCGTCGGCGATCCCGGCTTCGACACCGGCCCGCAGGCGCTGGGCCATCGCGTTCGCGTGGCGCGCGTTGCGCAGGTACAGGTCCCCCTCGAGCAAGGCGACCAGCTGCGCGGAGATGAATCGCATCTTCGACGCCAGCTGCATGTTCAGCTTTCGCAGGAACAGCAGCCCCTCCGCGGCCGCCGGGTCGAGGACGACGACGGCTTCGCCGCCCAAGGCGCCGTTCTTCGTGCCGCCGAAGCTCAGCACATCCACGCCCACGTCGGTGGTGAAGGCGCGCAGCGGCAGGTCGAGTGCCGCGGCCGCATTGGAGATGCGGGCACCGTCCAGGTGCAGGCGCATACCGCGGGCGTGCGCATGGTCGGCGAGGGCCGCGATCTCGTCGGGCGTGTACAGCGTGCCGAGCTCGGTCGACTGTGTGATCGAGACGACGAGCGGCTGCGCGCGGTGCTCGTCTCCCCATCCCCAGGCCTCGCGGTCGACGAGCTCAGGAGTCAGCTTGCCGTCGTCGGTGGGGACGTTCAGGATCTTGATCCCCGCAACCCGCTCGGGAGCGCCGCCCTCATCGACATTGATGTGCGCGGTGGATGCCGCGATCACCGCACCCCACCGCGGCAGCATCGACTGCAGCCCGACGACGTTCGCGCCCGTCCCGTTGAAGACGGGGAACGCCTCGGCGTGGTCGCCGAAGTGGTGGCGGAACACCTCCTGCAGTCGGGCCGTGTAGGCGTCCTCGCCGTACGCGATCTGATGCCCGTGATTGGCGGCGGCGATGGCTTCGAGGATCTCGGGGTGGACGCCCGAGTAGTTGTCGCTGGCGAAGCCGCGGACGGTCGTGTCATGCAGGGTGGTCACGGATATCCAATCTAGTTCGGCGCGCCGAGGCCGACGATCGTGTCGTTGATCTCGGCCGCGTCGGCATCCCAGAGCCCGACGAAGGCCGATCCGAGCGCCTCCTCCAGGCCCGCGAGAGCCCGGACGCGGAAGATGACGGATGCCGCGGTCTGCGCGACCCCGCGATCGCGCGCGTCCTTCGCGAAGCCCTGCGCCATCGCGCGGGCCCACGCCTCCTCGGCGGCCTTGACGGCGGCGTAGTTGGCCCCGCCCGCCAGGGGACGCGCGACCGCCGTGGACGACACGATCGCCGTCCGGGCGGCGGGGGAGGCGTTCAGGTCATCCCAGCACGCGCGCGTGACGTGTCGCAGGGCGCTCAGTCCGCTCTCCAGCGCGCGGTAGTCGGCCTCGGTCTGGCCGCGCAGCCCGCCGCCGCCGCGCCACCCCCCGACGAGGTGCAGCAGCCCGTCGACACGCACGCCGTCCGCCGCGAGCATCGCCGCGAACGCCGCGACCTCCGCCTCGTCGGCGAGGTCGCACACGGCCGTGCGCGCGCCCAGGTCGCGCAGGGGAGCGAGAGCGTCATCGCGGCGCCCCACCGCGATGACGCTCGCCCCGGCCGCCACGAGCGCGCGGGCGGCGGCGTGGCCACTCGCGCTCGTGGCGCCGGCGACGACGATCGTCCTCCCGCGGACGCCGTCACCCATCGCGGCTCGTGATCCCCGCGGTCGAGGAGATGACGCCGTGCATCTTCTTGTCGAGCGCCTCGAAGAACATCGACAGCGGGAACTCGTCGTCCAGCACGGCGTCGGTGTAGCCCTTCGGAGCTCCGGCCAGCACCTCGTCGGGCAGACCCCGCGCCCACACAGACGCCGGATGGGGCGTCACGACGCCGCGGACGAGCTCATACGCGGCGAGCCAGTGCGCGACTTTCGGCCGGTCGATCGACTCCCAGTACAGCCGGTCGATCGCGTCGCTGAGCGCGATGACCGCCGCCGGCACGTCGTCCCAGTCGAACGCCAGTGCGGTGTCGGTCCAGTGCAGCACGCCGCGCTGATGCAGCCAGGCGAACAGCAGCTGGCCGCCCAGTCCGTCGTAGTTGCGTACCCGCGTCCCGGTGATCGCGAACCGGAAGATCCGGTCGAAGAGCACGGCGTACTGGACGAGTCGTGCGTGATCGAGCATCTCCCGCTCGGCATCCGTCAGCTCTTCGCCCTGATCGGCCCGCGCGCTCAGCCGCGCGGCGATGCCGACGCACTCCCGGTACGCGGTCAGATCGCAGCGCAGCTCCTCGAGCGAGTACAGGAAGTACGGCATGCGCTGCTTGATCATGAACGGGTCGAACGGCAGGTCGCCGCGCATGTGACTGCGGTCGTGGATCAGGTCCCACATGACGAAGGTCTGCTCGGTCAGGCCCTGGTCGGTGAGCATGCGCGCGACGCCCTCCGGTACGTCGAGCTTCGTGATCTCGGATGCCGCGCCCACCACGCGCCGGAAGCGCGCCGCTTCGCGGTCCTGGAAGATCGCGCCCCACGTGAACGCCGGAATCTCACGCATGGCGACCGTCTCGGGGAACAGCACCGCGGAGTTCGTGTCGTAGCCGGACGTGAAATCCAGCAGGCGCAGGGAGACGAACAGGCCGTTGGTGTACGTGTGCTCCAGCTCGGCGATGAACTCCGGCCAGATCACCTCGCAGAGCACCGCCTCCAGGTGCCGGTCGCGGGAGCCGTTCTGCGTGTACATCGGAAAGACGACGAGATGGCGCAGGCCGTCGACACGGTCGCGCTGCGGCTGGAAGGTCACCAAGGAGTCGAGGAAGTCGGGCACACCGAAGCCGCTGTCGGCCCACCGGTGCAGGTCGACGACACACGCCGACAGGTAGGCGGCATCGTGCGGGAACAGCGGGGCGAGGCTTGCGATCGCCTCCGCGACCGAGGCGACCAGTTCCGCGGCGTGATCACGGTGGGCGGGGTCCGCGACCGAGCCGTCTTGCGCTTGCAGCGGCTGCAGCTGCGAGACGGCATCCTTCAGGGCCAGCCACGCCGGCTGCTGCGTGATCGGTCGGTCGTCTTCGACGAGCTGCGTGATCGGTCGGTCGTCTTCGACGAGCTGCGTGATCGGTCTGTCGTCTTCGACGACCTCGGGCTCTCCGATGACGGACTTCGCGGGCGTGAGAAGGGACATGGTGGGCACCTCCGATCGTTTGACAGGAATATTTACGGCCTGAGTGGCTCGCATCGGATATTCTTCCATGTGTGGAAGATGATGTCGACCGTCGAATCGTTGCCGAGGTCTCCCGTGACGGACGGATGACCCTCGCCGACCTGTCCGCCGCGGTCGGACTGTCCGTCTCGGCGGTGCAGGCGCGGCTCAAGCGCCTCGAGTCCCGCGAGGTCATCACCGGGTACCGCGCCCTCGTCGATGCCGACGCGGCCGGACGTCCTCTGGCCGCATTCATCGAGATCACTCCGCTCGACCCCGCGCAGCCCGACAATGCGCCCGAACTGCTCGAGCACCTCGACGCCATCGAAGCGTGCCACTCCATCGCGGGCGACGCCAGCTACATGCTCTTCGCCCGGGTCGCATCCCCCCGCGCACTCGAAGACCTCGTGCGCGACATCCGTCTCGCCGCGTCCGTCCGCACACGCACCACCGTCGTGCTGCAGACGTTCTACGAGCACCGGCCGATCGTGCCCCTCGGCGCCTCGTAGCGCTCGAGGCTGCGAGTGGGGGCGTCCACGCGCCGTCCGAATTTGTCCTTGCCGAAAACCTATGCTTGCTGTCACAATGTTGCGAGAGACAACATATAGGTCACATGTCGCTTTTCGCGTCGGGGTCGTCTGTCCGAATATGTTCTCTCCGTAAACAATCACCATTCCGTGAGCGATGTCTGCCACGCGGTGGTGGCTTCTGCATTCAGAGAGGAACGCACAGAACATGAAGCTCACACGCCTCGCGGCTTTGGCCGTCACCGGCACACTTCTCATCGGCGGATTGGCGGCGTGCTCATCCACGCCGGCGGCCTCCGGTGGAGCGGCAACCGGCGCCCAGGGTGAATGCAACGTCGGCATCTCCATGCCCACGCGCACCCTCGAGCGCTGGATCAACGATGGCGAGGGTCTGCAGACCAAGCTGAAGGGCGACGGCTGCACGGTCGACCTCCAGTACGCCGACAACAAGACTGATCAGCAGATCTCGCAGATTCAGAACCAGATCGCCGGTGGTGCGAAGATCCTCGTGATTGCCGCCATCGACGGCAGTTCTCTCGGCCCGGTGCTCGCCGAGGCCAAGAAGCAGAACATCACGGTCATCGCCTACGACCGTCTTATCAATGGCACCGGTGACGTCGACTACTACGCGACCTTCGACAACTACAAAGTGGGCAAGTTGCAGGGCGAGTTCATCGCGAAGCAGCTCGGCCTCGCCGACGGCAAGGGACCGTTCAACCTCGAACCCTTCGCCGGCAGCCCCGACGACAACAACGCCAAGTTCTTCTTCTCCGGCGCGTGGGATGTCCTGCTTCCGTATGTGACCTCCGGCAAACTGGTGGTCCCGTCGGGCAAGTCGCCCTCGAGCGACGCGGATTGGGCGTCGATCGGCATCCAGGGCTGGGCATCCGACAAGGCTCAGGCCGAGATGGACAACCGCCTCTCCTCGTTCTACACGTCGGGCCAGAAGGTGAACGTCGTTCTGTCGCCGAACGATTCGCTCGCCATCGGCATCATCGCCTCGCTCAAGTCGGCCGGGTACACCCCCGGCTCCGCCTATCCGGTGCTCACCGGTCAGGACGCCGACAAGGCGAACGTGCAGGCCATCCTCAACGGCGAGCAGTCGATGACCGTCTGGAAGGACACCCGGGCCCTCGGCGATCGCGTGCAGAAGATGATCGCGTCGATCGTCGCGGGGCAGCAGGTCGAGGTCAACGACACCAAGACGTACGACAACGGCGTCAAGGTCGTGCCGTCCTACCTGCTCGACCCCGAGGTGGTCACCAAGGACACCGTGCAGTCCATGCTCATCGACTCCGGCTTCCTCAAGGCGAGCGACGTCGGTCAGTGAGTTCGAGGGGGGTGGATGCCGCGGCATCCACCCCCCTCTCTGCCCGGCGAGCATCGACTCAGCGGTCATCGACACATCGAGGTGAAGGACCCTATGGAACAGCCCATTCTGATCATGCGCGACATCGTCAAAGAGTTCGGTGCCGGCGTCCGTGCCCTGGACGGCGTCTCCCTGAGCGTGCGCAAGGGGGAGGTGCACGCCATCTGTGGGGAGAACGGCGCGGGCAAATCCACGCTGATGAAGGTGCTCTCGGGGGTGTATCCCACCGGATCCTTCGAGGGCTCGATCGAATTCGACGGTCACGAGGCCGCGTACCGCTCGATCAACGACAGCGAAGCCGACGGCATCGTGATCATCCACCAGGAGCTGGCTCTCAGCCCCTACCTCTCCATCGCGGAGAACATCTTCCTCGGCAACGAGATCCACAAACGCGGATTCGTCGACTGGAACGCGACCAATGTCGCGGCCGGGCAGCTGTTGGCGCGCGTCGGACTCGACGAGAACCCGGCTACCAAGATCCTCGAGCTCGGCGTCGGCAAGCAGCAGCTCGTCGAGATCGCCAAGGCCCTGTCCAAAGAGGTCAAGCTGCTCATCCTCGACGAGCCCACCGCCGCGCTGAACGACGACGACAGCAGCCACCTGCTGGCGCTCATCGAGCAGCTGCGGCAGCAGGGCATCACCTCGATCATCATCAGCCACAAGCTCAAGGAGATCCGCCGCATCGCCGACACCGTGACCGTGCTGCGTGACGGGCGCACCATCGAGAGCATCGACATGCACGGGCCGGACGCCACGGAGGCGCGGATCATCCGCTCCATGGTGGGCCGCGATCTGACGAGCATGTTCCCGCCGCGCGAGCCCCACATCGGAGCCGAACGGTTTCGCGTCGAGGACTGGACGGTCCATCACCCCGTCGATGTCGACCGTGTCGTCGTCGACAACGCCTCCTTCCACGTGCGCGCGGGCGAGATCGTCGGGTTCGCGGGCCTCATGGGGGCCGGCCGCACCGAACTGGCGATGAGCATCTTCGGTCGCAGCTACGGAACAGGAATCAGCGGCCGGGTCTACAAGGACGGGGTGCAGATCCAGACTCGTACCGTCGACGAGGCCATCCGGCACGGCATCGCCTACGCGACCGAGGATCGCAAGCGCTACGGGCTCAACCTCATCGGCGACATCAAGATGAACGTGTCGGCGGCGGCCCTGGCCAAACTCGCCCGGTTCGGGATCATCGATCGTTACCGCGAGTACAAGGTCGCCGACTCGTATCGCTCCAAGATGAACATCAAGGCGCCCTCGGTGGCGGTTCTCGCGGGCAACCTGTCGGGCGGCAACCAG
>NZ_MKRU01000069.1:0-12425 GCF_001897985.1 Microbacterium sp. 69-7
CGTCGAGCATCGGCTGCACGCCGCGGTTCTTGAACGCCGAGCCACAGAGCACCGGGTACAGCTCGCCGGCGACGGTGAGCTTGCGGATGGCGCCCTTGATCTCGGCGAGCGTGAGCTCCTCGCCGCCGAAGTACTTCTCCAGCAGCGCCTCGTCGGACTCGGCAACCGTCTCGAGCAGCTTCTCGCGGTACTCGGCAGCACGGTCGGCGAGGTCGGCCGGGATCTCCTGGACCTCGTACTTGGCGCCCATGGTGACATCACCCTTGGCGTCGCCGGGCCAGACCAGTGCGCGCATCTCGACGAGGTCGACGACGCCCACGAAGTCGTTCTCGGCGCCGATCGGCAGCTGCAGCACGAGGGGCTTGGCGCCCAGACGGTTCACGATCGTGTCGACGGTGAAGTAGAAGTCGGCGCCCAGCTTGTCCATCTTGTTGACGAAGCAGATGCGGGGCACGTCGTACTTGTCGGCTTGGCGCCACACCGTCTCGGACTGGGGCTCGACGCCCTCCTTGCCGTCGAACACGGCCACGGCACCGTCGAGGACGCGCAGCGAGCGCTCGACCTCGACCGTGAAGTCCACGTGTCCGGGGGTGTCGATGATGTTGATCTGGTGCTTGTTCCAGAAGCAGGTCACGGCGGCGGACGTGATCGTGATGCCGCGCTCCTTCTCCTGCTCCATCCAGTCGGTGGTCGAGGCGCCGTCGTGGGTCTCGCCCAGCTTGTGGTTGACACCCGTGTAGAACAGGATGCGCTCGGTCGTCGTCGTCTTGCCGGCATCGATGTGCGCCATGATGCCGATGTTGCGGACCTTGTTGAGGTCGGTGAGCACTTCTTGTGCCACGGGGTGTCCTTACGTGTGTGTTCGGGTTGCGGACGTGTCGACTCGCTGTGCTCGCTCAACGACCGGTCTGGTCGTTGAGCGAGCAGCGAAGCCGCGAGTCGAGACGCGTTACCAGCGGTAGTGCGCGAAGGCGCGGTTTGACTCGGCCATCTTGTGGGTGTCTTCGCGGCGCTTGACCGCGGCACCCAGGCCGTTCGAGGCGTCGAGGATCTCGTTCTGCAGACGCTCGGTCATCGTCTTCTCACGACGACCCTTCGCGTAGCTGACGAGCCAGCGCAGCGCGAGCGTGTTCGCGCGGTGCGGCTTGACCTCGACCGGCACCTGGTAGGTCGAGCCACCGACGCGGCGGCTCTTGACCTCGAGGGTGGGGCGGACGTTGTCGAGCGCCTTCTTGAGCGTTGCGACGGCATCCTGGCCGTTCTTCGCCTCGACGCCCTTCAGGGCGTTGTAGACGATCGACTCGGCGAGCGACTTCTTGCCGTCGACGAGGATCTTGTTCACCAGCTGGGTGACGATCGGAGCACCGTAGACCGGGTCGTTGACGACGACGCGGCGGGGTGCGGGTCCCTTGCGAGGCATCGGACTCAGCCCTTCTTGGCGCCGTAGCGGCTACGGGCCTGCTTGCGGTTCTTGACGGCCTGGGTGTCCAGGGCGCCGCGAACGATCTTGTAGCGGACACCGGGGAGGTCCTTGACACGGCCTCCACGGACGAGCACGAGCGAGTGCTCCTGCAGGTTGTGGCCCTCACCCGGGATGTAGGCCGTGACCTCGGTGCCGTTGCGAAGCTTGACACGGGCGACCTTGCGCATGGCCGAGTTCGGCTTCTTGGGCGTGGTCGTATACACGCGGGTGCAGACACCCGCCTGCTGCGGGTTCGCCTTCAGGGCGGGCGCCTTGGTCTTGGTGACCTTGGGCGTACGTCCCTTGCGAACCAACTGCTGAATGGTTGGCACGTTCTCTCCTTGTAAAGCTGTGCGGGCTCTCGCCTGCACAGGTGCTGCACGGTGACAGCGATGGTGGTTTCACCACAGATCCACCGGCACGGCGGATGCCGAGCATGGGTGGTGGATATGCCGTGGGGGCGGCCTGTTCGCAGACCGGTCCCGATCGTGTGCCGAACCCCGTCCGGATGCCGTGGCACGGCGGACGGCGCGCGTATACGCACACCCGGTCAATACTACGCCGTATGACGAACGCGGGCAAACGCGCCCGGTGAGTCGCGCCCTGCTCCCGCCGCGCTCGCCTCAGCGTTCGATGCGCGCGAGGTGGAACTCCTCGTCGCCGAGGAAGAACCGCTCCCCCGCGTCGATCTTCGAGCCCGGGTCCACCTCGACCTCCTCGCCCATGAAGGTGCGAACGAGCACGCCGTTCGTCGAGGCCAGATCGGTGATCGTCCAGACGTCGTCGTGCCGTTCGAGGCGGGCGTGGGTCTTGGACACGGTGAGAGCCTCGCCCGCAACGGCGATGAGCTGCGCTTTCGGGAAGGCCGTGTCGGCGGCCGGGCGGCGCCCGAGGATGACGACGTCTGCCGTGATCGCGACCGGCGCACCGGATGCCGGGACGAGCTGCCACACCGCCGCGCGGACCCGCCGCGTGATGACCGTCTGGTCGATGTCGTCGTCGGCGCTCTCGCCGCGGAGGTGCTGAGCGGCCACCGCGCCCGCGGCCGAACGCGGCGATCCTGCAGCCGGAGAGCCGATGACCGCCGACACCTCGCCCGACAGCTCCGGGAAGCCGTCGGGCTCGTTCGGAGCGACCGCGAACGCCGGCCACGGTCGCGCGCGGCGCAGCGGCGGCTCCGCCGCGTCGGGCGTGAGCCCACGCTCCCCCGCGGCGGGCGCGTCCGAGGAGCCCGCCTGGGAGCCGTCGACCGCGGAGTCGGACGCATCCGCGGCGGGTTCGGCCGGTACGCCGTGGGCGGCTCGGGCGGCTGCCGCGGCAGCGGAGACCCGGGGCGCCGGTGCCGGTGCATCCGCCGCCTCGCCGACGTCGTGCGGCGACGGCAGCGCGGTGCTGCGACGGCCCGGCACGAAGTCGATGGGGGCATCATCGGTGACCGGCGGCATCGCGTGGCGCCATCCGGCACCGGAGCTGGGCGGGAACGGGGAGGGCGCGATCGCCGAGACGTCATCGATCTCCGACGGCCAGGCCGCGTCGTCGTCAGCGGTGGCTTCCCCGGCGCGGACCGCGGCGGATGCCGATACGGGCGCCGGAGCGGGCGGACGGACCACGGCGGACGGCGGCGGCGACGACGTCGCGACGGGCTCGTCGAGCGCCTCGACGGCGAAGGTTCCCGCCTCGGGCCGTGCGGGGGCAGGTTCCGCGGGCGCCGGGGCGGCCGTCGACGGCGAGGCGGGCGGCACCGTCGTCTCCGGCGGGGTCCAGGCCGGCGCGGCGGCGGGAGCGGGAGGAGCGAAGAGCCGCGCCAGGTCGTCGTCGTCCTCGCGCACGTCGTCGGACGGTGCTGCCGGCTCCGCCACCGCGGCCGGCGGCAATGCAGAGACGACCGCGGCTTCCGGCGTCATCGGGGCGGGTTCGGCGAACACACCGCCGAGGCTCGCGCGAGTCTGTTCGCGGCGGTGCGCCGACATGCCGCCGGCGCGCGCGCCGAGCCACCGCGAGGGTCCGAAACCGAGGATGCTCGCCCAGACGACGAACAGCACCGCCGCGAGGACGGTCATGCCACCGCCGTATCCGAAGCCCGGATTGATCCGGTGAGCCGAGATGATCACCAGCACCCACAGCGCGATCGGCCCGAGCACCGGAAACAGCCCGATCAGGATGAGCCACGGACTGAACCCCCCCCACCCGAGCACGGTGGCGGCGTTGAGGACGGGCACCCACCCCTTATAGGGGGCCTCGCCCATCTTGCGGAACATCGCGGCCAGGGCCAGGGCGGTCCAGACGTACAGGGCGAGGCCCGCCGCGAGGGCGACGAGGCCCAGCAGAGCGCCGACGGAGTCGCCGATGGGTGCGTTCATGCGGTGCGCCGCGGGCGCGAGGCCGCGCGGCTCCCCCTCTCGAAGTGTGACCGGAACGATCGCGGGACGAACGATCTCAACGATACGGCTGCACGCAGCCGGCGCCACCTGCTCGTCGCGAGCGCAGCACGCTCGTCCTCGACGATCCGCCAGAACTCATCGGCCTCGTCGGGGGCCATCGGGCGGGCGGAGAACACCGCTTCGTCGGCGGTGCGCGCCAGCGCGCCCGCCGCCGGACGCGCGAGCGCCTGTGCGATCTCGGAACGCGTGGCGGCCGGTGGCGGGCGGCGACCGGCGTCGACCGCGACATCGAGGTACTCGTCCCACCCCCCGGCGATCGCGTCGGCGGGACGGTCCTGGCGCCGCCGCCGGCGCCGCCGCAGCGCCTTGGCGATCACGATCGCCGCGAATGGACCGGCGAGCACGAGCAGAACCGCAAGGACACCTCCCGTGATGCCCAGCGTCGTCCACAGCCAGCGCAGGTCGAGAGGGTCGGAGCGGTCGGTCGGTGCGGCACTGTCCTCCTGCGCGGGACGCTGGGGCTGCACCTCGTCGACCCCGTCGGGGCGCACCGAGGTGGCGATCTGGGGGTCGGGCTGCTCGGTGCGCTCGGTGCGCGGCGGGCGCACGTGCTGGGGGGTGACGTCGACCGGGATCCACTCCCCCGACGCGGCGCGCACCTCCACCCACGCCGAGACGTCGCCGGCGCGACACACCCCGCCGGCGCAGGTCGCGGCATCCGGGTCGCTCGACGTGAGGCGCGTGCCGACGACCACCCGCGCCGGAAAGCCCAGCTCACGGGCGATGAGGGCGACGGCGGCCGAGAACTGCTCGTCGTCGCCGACGGCGGCCACGAGGTCGTCCGCGGCGACGGCGGCGGGGTCGGCCTCGCGGGCCAGCAGCGCCGTGAACATGGCGTCGATGCGCGCCAGCGAGTGTCCCGACGCGCTCGGTGCGAAGGTGTAGCCCGCCCCGAGCCGCTGCATCCAGGCGGCGCCGACAGCGGGCGGGCGCAGCGCGTGGCTCAGGTAGCCGCGGGAGCGCAGCAGCGTGACCAAGCCGTCCAGAGCCGCCCCGCCCGTGCCGACGGCATGCTGCTGCACCCAGGTGCGCAGGCTCGCCGGTGCCACGAGTTCGCTGCCGTCGGCGGCGGTCACCGACACTCCCGCCTGCCCACCGGGAGCAGTGACCGAAGACAGGGCGCTCACCGCCGGCGCGGCAGCGCGGAGACGGTAGGTGTCACCGGCGCTCCAGGGGGCCGTCTCGACCGCCGCCTCCCGTGCGCCGCTCACGTAGAAGCCGTCGGCCAGTGCGGCGGCGCGCGGCCCGGCGAAGTCGACGGATGCCACGGCTCCGGCCGTCGGCATCCAGATGCCGTCCAGCGCGCCGATCGTCACCTCGGCGTCGATGGGAGCCCCCTCACCGAGGACGCGTGCCGCGGCGAGCCGCACGAACGGCTCGCCGGCCGGGTCGGTGCGCCAGACCGCGCCGTCGTAATCGTCCAGAACAGCCAGTCGCACGCGGTCGGGAAGAGCGTCGCCGGTGACCCGGAACAGTTCTTCGTCGACGCGCGCGTCGGCGAACAGCGTCCGATACGAGCTCAACGGGCTGATCGCGCGGGAGATCTCCTGCCGGGGCCCCGTCGCCTCGCGCAGCACATCGCGCTGCGTCGGCACCGCCACCGCCGGCACCGAGACGGCGACGGCCGCAGCGACGGCGACCATGCCGAGCCCGAGCCCGAGCCGGCGCAGTCGCGGGCCCGCTCCCCGGGCGGCGTCGCCGGCCACTCGCACGCGAGCCGCGCCCGACCCTCGTCGAAGGGCCTGCACGCGCGCGGCGCGGCTGCGCCACGACAACCACAGCACGCCGGTCAGCAGCACTCCCGCTCCCACGGCCGTCTCGACCGGGGCAGGAAGGACGAGGGGGCCCACGACCAGGGGGGCGCTGACCTCGGTGCTGCCGAACAGCAGCCCGAAGCCGGCCATCGCGATCGCGACGGGCACGGCGAGCACGGCGAGCGCGTCCCTGCGCCAGCTCAGCAGCAGGACGCTGGCCGTACCGACCAGGAACACCACGAGCGCGGGCACCAGCAGGTTGCGATACGACCCGACCGGCAGGTCGACGGTGAGCAGGTCCTTCCAGCCCCACAGCAGTCCCGCGACGAGATCGCCCAGTCCTTGGAGGAACGGTGCCGGCGCCCCCGCACGGGAGGGGACGGCCAGGGGCACTCCCGCCACGAGGACGGCGCCGGCGAGCAGTCCGACCGCGGCCCAGCCGCTCCACCGTCGCCAGGCGACGAGGGCCGCGATGGCCGCGGCGAGCACGGATGCCGCGGCCACCAGCAGCAGGAACGATCCGGACCGGTAGATGGGCCACGCCGCGACGGCGGCCAACACCACGGCGGCGAGCGCGTAGAGCGCGCCGGCCACGACCCTCACGAGCGCGCTCCGCGCAGGAGCAGTCCGGCGAGGTCCTCGAGCGCACCGATGGTCACGACGGTGAGCGGACCGACCGTCTGTGCGCGCGGGTGGGCGCGCTCGTCGCAGCGGACGGCGATGACCGCGGCATCCACCGGAAAGGCCAGCGTCGCCAGGCGCAGAGCCGCGAGAGGCACGCCCGAGCCGGCGACGAGGACAGCGACCGAGAGCCGTTCGTTGGCCTCGGCGGTCAGCCGGCACACCTCCGGGAACGGCATCGTCTCGACGAGGCGATCGACGCCGCTGAAGCCGTCGAGCACGGCGCGCGGGGCGCCCGCGGCGATGTGGCGGATGGCGCGCAGGCGCCCCCGGACGACGCGCGGGATCTCGGCACCGACGACGATGTCGAGGTCGCGCGCGTCGTGCACGGCGCGCAGGGCCAGGGAGGATGCCGCGCTGACGGCGAGTTCGAACTCGTCGTCGGATGCGTACTCCGCGCTCGACAGTCCCAGCACGACCGCCATCCGCGAGCGGCGCGACTCCTCGTACTGCCGGACCATGAGCCGGCCCGTCTTCGCCGTTGACTTCCAATGGATCTGGCGGCGGGCATCACCGGGCGCGTACTCGCGGATCGCGTGGAAGGACATGTCCGCATCGACGAGGCGCCGCGTCGCACTGCCGTCGAGGTCGCGGATGAGTCCGGCGCTGGTGGACGGCACGGCGACGGTGCGCGGGTGGACGAACAGCTCCTGTACGTCGTCGAAAGCATGCTCGCGGCGCAGCAGCCCCAGCGGATCGGAGCGGATCGTGGTCGCCGGACCGATGCGCACGATGCCGCGACGCTGCGGCGGCAGGTCCACCGCGTGACGGGAAACCCCGTCGGCGGCGAGGAGCGGAACGCCGAACTCGACCAGTCCGGGCCCGATCGGGATGTCGATGCGGCCGGGCAATGCCGTGGCGCGCCCGATGTTGCGCACGACCACGGTCGCCCGCGCCGCCACCCCCGCGACGACGCGCTCCCGGTCGAGCACGAGGCGCACCTCGTACGTGCGGGCACCGAGGAGGAACGGCAGGGCCATGGCGAGCAACGCCGCCGCGGCCGCGCCGGCGACGAGGGCCTCGACCCATCCGAACGCGAGCCCGGCCGAGAGGCCTGCGGTCGCCGTCAGCACCGCCAGGGCCCCGGCGGGCCTGATCGTCGCGCGGCACCACGCGGTGGCGGCGCGGACGGCCGCGCGCCCGCTCGCCCACACCCGCGAGGCGCGGACGGCCGCTCCCACCAGGCGACGGCCGCGGCGCGCCGTGACCTCCGTCCGCTCGCCGGTGAGGCTGGTTGCCGAGGTCCGCGTGAGCCGTGTGTCGGTCACGGACGACCGACTCTCGCCGCTGCTCACGCGCTGTCCCGGCGGGTGGGCGGCGCCACGTCGAGAAGGACCTGACCGATGACGGCCTCGGGGGCGACGCCGTCGAACTCGGCCTCCGCGTGCAGGATCAGCCGGTGAGCGAGCACCGGGACGGCGAGCCGCTTGACGTCGTCGGGAGTGACGTACGTGCGCCCGTGGGCGGCGGCGCTCGTGCGCGCGGCCCGCGTCAGGGCGAGGGCCCCGCGGATGCTGACGCCCAGGCGGACCTCGTCGGCCGCCCGCGTCGCGTCGACGAGCCGCGCGATGTAGTCGAGCACGAGCGCGTCCACGTAGACGTCCGCGGCCAGTTCGCTCATCCCGACCAGCGCCCCCGGGGTGAGCACGGGCGACAGGTCCGCGGTCGCGACCGCGGCGCGGTCGAGGATGCGGACCGTCGCCGCGTGATCGGGGTAGCCGAGCGCCGTGCGCAGCAGGAAGCGGTCGAGCTGGGCCTCCGGCAGGCGGTAGGTGCCGGCCTGCTCGACAGGGTTCTGCGTAGCGAGCACGAGGAAGGGGGCACCGACGGCGCGCGTGACGCCGTCGATGGTCACGCTCCCCTCCTCCATCACCTCCAGCAGCGCCGCCTGCGTCTTGGGGCTTGCGCGGTTGATCTCGTCGGCGAGGACGATGTTGGCGAAGATGGGGCCGGCGTGGAACTCGAACGCACCGGTCTTCTGGTCGTAGACGGTGATTCCGGTGATGTCACCCGGAAGCAGGTCGGGGGTGAACTGGATGCGGGTCGTCGTCCCCTGCACCGATTGGGCCACGGCGCGGGCGAGGGAGGTCTTGCCCGTGCCCGGCACGTCCTCGATGAGCACGTGGCCTTCACTGAGCATGGCGGTCAGGATGAGCTCGACGACATGACGCTTGCCGAGCACGGCGCGCTCGACGTTGTCGGCCAGTTGCGCAAAGGTCTGGGCGAACCAGCTCGCCTGCTCGGTGGTGATCGTCATGAGGACTCCGTCGGGTCAGCCGGCCGGGTTCGGCGCGGCGGCGGGCGTACAGCGTGTGGCGAGCTCCGCGCTCGCGGGGGCGAGGCTCCAGCCCTGCCCGGACCAGTCGACGACAACGCGGATGCCGGCCACGCGTGCGGCGTTCGCGGGCACCGTCCACGGATCCGTGCCGGGAGCCAGCAGCGTGTCGTTCTTGTCGTAATAGCGGATGGCCGCGGGATCGAACGTGACCGCGGCATCCGAGCCACTCGAGCTGGCGGTGCGGGAGAGCGTCGTGCCGCCGGTGCACGTGCCGAGCGACCACGAGGCCTGCACCTGATACGGAGCGCTGCCGGCAGCGGGGGTCACGTCGCCCCACGCCGACTGCCACCATCCGTCCTTGTGCTCGTAGCGCACCTGGATCTGGGGGTCGTTGTCGAACACGCTGCTCGGCAGTCCCCGGAAGACCACGTTGTTGTCGTTCGGCGGAGTTTCGGGCGACGTCGGCGTCTGATCGATCGTCCACGTGGCGCGACCCGACGGGGTGCCGTCGCCGGCGACGTGCGCGGTGGGACCGACCACGAAGGTGTAGCCGGTGGGCGCAGCACCGCTCTGCGTCGCGCGCACCGTGTTGGTCACGGTGGCCCGACCGAAGGAGCGTGAATCGAACCACGACTCCGCGCAGAGGGCGAAGGTGTACAGGCGCCCGTCCGGCAGGCCCCGGAAGACCCGCTGTCCGCCGTCGTCGCTGGTGCGGCAGCTGTCGGCCGAGACGGGCGCGCCGTCCTGACCGACGGGACCGTCCAGGCGCACGATGCCGTAGCGCACCCGGGCGTCGTCGCCGCCCGGCGCCGCCGTGCCCACCGCCGTGATGTCGACCCGGCCTCCGCCGACGTTGACGGCCGTGAGGGTCAGCGCGCCCTGCGTCGGCGCACCGATGCCATGCGCCGACACCGTCGTGGAGCCGATGGCGGGACCGGGAAGACCCGGCGGAGCCGTGTACCGCGACAGCGGTGTGATCGTCACGTCGGTCGCCGTGTTGGCGCCCACCCGGAACGCGGGCACCGTGATGTCGGTCTGCGTGGCGCCGACGGCGATCGTCTGCGTCTCACCGACCGGGCTGATGATCTGCAAGGATCCGGTGTTCGCGGCATCCACCCCGGAGATCACCAGCGACGCCACGCCGCCGTCGGCACCGGCGACGACGGGAGCCGCGGTCGCGCCCGTGGGAGCGGACGGCGGATCGTACGCCCAGGCGGTCGTGCGCACGGCGGTGAGCGAGGAGCCCACCGCGTTCACCGCGACGGCCTCGTACGAGCGCTGCTCTCCGTTCGGGGCGCTGATCGGCGGGCAGATGCCCTGCGGCGTGCACACGGCCACGCGCTGGCCGGCCTGGCGGACCTCGAACCCGGTGAGCGCGGGGTAGGCGGCCTGCGCGGGCCCCGGATCGACCCGGAGGGTGAGCGAGCCGTCCGCGTAGGCGGACTGCGCCACGCTCGCCGGGGCTTTCGGGTAGCCCTGCAGGTCGAGCAGGATCCGTCCGTCTCGGGCGCTCGCGCTCTGGCGTCCCTGGGCGTCACGGACGGTGAAACTCGCCGCACATGTCGCACCGGGCGCATCCGAGGTCCACGTCGCGGAGATGCGGCTGGGCGAGACCACCGCGAAGCTCACGCCGGTGCAGACACCCGCCGCGGCGACGGAGACCACCTGCAGCGGTGTGCTCGGCAACGGGTTGACCTCACCGGCTGCGCCGACGACATCGATCGTGCACGAGGTGCCCGACGCCTGGCTGCACTGCTGCTGCACGGAACCCCCCTGCGGCAGCGTGGACGGGGCGGCGCCCACCCGCAGGGAGATCCGCGCCGGTGCGACACCCGGGTGGGATGTCACCTGGACCACGACGCTCTCGATCGTTCCGGGCGCGGCCGCATCACGACCGCGGATGCTCAGCTGCGCGCCCTGCAGGGCCAGGTCGAAGGATGCCGGGTTCCCCTCGACCCGGTAGACGATCGCCTCGGGGCGCCCCTGCCACGTGGTCATCGCGCCGAGGTCGAAGACCTGGGTGTCGCCCGGCGCGACCTCCAGCGCGGCCGGAGACAGCCGTGGCTGCGGGGCGATCGGGGTCACGACGACCGGGATCGACAGGACCGTCCACGACGGCTGCCCGGTGAGGCGCACGAGGACGCGGCAGGTGTCCGTCCACGGCGCGTCCGCTCCGGCCGTGTAGCGCAGGGTGGTGGCGCCGACGGCCGTGCAGGATGCACCGGGCCGCGCGCCCGAGGCGCGGGTCTCGCCCGACAGTTCCAGGGCGCGACCGCGCGGCACGGTGATCAGAGAGGCGAGATCGACGTCGGCCTGCGCGTTCTCGCCGACCGTCAGCGGCGGCGCGCCGGCGCGCAGCGCCAGCGGCGTATCGGCAGCAGCCGGGATCCTCAGGAACGCGTAGGTCGTCACCGGCCCGGCGGGCGTCTGTCCGGTCACCGAGAAGGGGATCAGGTGGGCACGATCATCGACGGTGCCCACCAGGCGCGTCCCCTCGACGGTGATGCCGCCCGCCGTGCCCCACAGCCCGACCGACAGCTCGCCCGCGTCACCGCCCGACCACAGCACCTTGCCGGCCAGGACATCGATACCCCTCGCGAGGTCGGCGCGCCCATCGGCATCGAGCACGGTGTCGGAGACGACCGGGAAGTCGGCGACGCGTTGGGCGACCACCCGCACGACGATGAGGCCCCGGGCGGTGTTGCCGGCAGAGGAGACCACGTCGTAGAGGAACGACATCGTCCCGGGCGTCGGCCCCGCCTCGATCGTGACCGTGTCGTCGCTCTGCGCGACGAGTCGCTGCTGCAGACGGGTGAACTCCGCCGTCGGCGACCCGTCCAGCGCGAACTGAGGAACGTCCGGGCGCACCCGTTGCAGTGTCAGCGTGCCCTGCATGGGATCGATGTCGTTGGCGAGGGGATGCACACGCAGGACGTTGCCGTCACCGGCTTGCACCTGCACGTAGTCGGTGTAGGTGATCGGAGCGGGGCTGGCATCGCCGCTCAGCACCCCGACACGGACGGTTCCGACACCGGAGGCGCCGGAGGGGTCCACGACCCGATAGGTGAACGTGTCCTGCCCCGAGCTGCCGGCGTCGCTCGAGTAGACGACGGAGGCACCGTCGGCGGAGATCACGGCCGAGCCGTGTGCGGGCTGATCGACGATGCGGTCCAGGCGCACGACGTCGCCGTCCGGATCCATCCCGAACCCGTCGAACGCGATGACCGTGGACAGTCCGCTGAGCACCCGGCCCGAAAGCGCCCGGGGCTGGGGGTCGCGGTTCGCTCCGTCGCCGACCACGCTCAGGTGGACCGTCGCGGTGTCGCCGAGCGCCGGCGCGCCGGTCGTGAACGCCCGATAGGAGATCGTGAGGTCACCGGGCGATGCGGGCGCCAGCACCCGCAGCACATCGCCGGCGGCGAAGGCGAGCACGTCGGGACGCGACGCGACGATCGACTCGGGGTCCAGACGGGGGCGCGTGCCCACCGCGGCGACGTCGTTGTCCAGCACCGGGATGTCGATCTGTGCGCCGGCGCGGACGATGGCACGATCGTCGACGGCGATCGGCGCCTGCTCGGAGGCGGGCGGCAGCAGGTACACCGTCGCCTCGCCCGTGACGGCCGACCCCTCGTCGGTCGTCCCGTCGCCGACACGGTACGAGACGGTCCCCAGCAGACCCGACTCTCCGGATGCCGTCGAGCCGGATACGCGCAACTGGCTCTGGGCCACGATATCCGCCGACAGGGACGCGCCGGTGACCGGTCGGATGACGAGATCGCTGAGCAGGAGCACACGTCGGGTGGGGTTGG
>NZ_MKRU01000070.1:0-9040 GCF_001897985.1 Microbacterium sp. 69-7
CGATGCGGGCAACTTTGCGGCCTACGTCGGCCTCGTCGGCCCGATGGTCACCTATCTGTTGCCGCTGCTGATCGCCAACACCGGCGGTCGCATGGTCTACGGCGAGCGCGGCGGCGTGGTGGCGACGATCGCCACCATGGGTGTCATCGTCGGCACCGACATCCCCATGTTCCTCGGCGCGATGATCATGGGCCCGCTGGCGGCCTGGATCACCAAGCAGATGGACAAGCTCTGGGACGGCAAGATCAAGCCGGGCTTCGAAATGCTGGTGAACAACTTCTCCGCCGGCATCCTGGGCATGATCTTGGCGATCGTCGGTTTCTTCGCCTTCGGCCCCATCATGCTGGGAATCTCGACGTTCCTCGGCGGCATCGTGGGCTGGCTCGTCAGCGTCAACCTGCTCCCGCTGCTGTCGATCATCGTCGAGCCGGCGAAGGTGCTGTTCCTCAACAACGCCATCAACCACGGCGTGTTCACCCCCCTCGGCATCCAGCAGGCGACCGAGGCGGGCAAGTCGATCCTCTTCCTCATCGAGGCCAACCCCGGCCCCGGCGTCGGACTTCTGCTCGCCTTCACCTTCTTCGGCGTCGGTGCGGCTCGCGCTTCGGCTCCGGGCGCGATCATCATCCAGTTCTTCGGCGGCATCCACGAGATCTACTTCCCGTACGCGCTCAGCAAGCCGATGACGATCCTCGCCCTCATCGCGGGAGGCGCGACCGGCGTGACGACCAACATGCTGCTGGGCGGCGGCCTCGCTTTCCCGGCAGCTCCCGGAAGCATCATCGCCGTGACTGCCGCGGCCATCGGCCCGGGCGTCGGCAACCTGTTCGTCGTGTATCTGTCGGTGATCCTCGCCGCCACCGTGACGTTCTTGATCACCGCGGTGATCCTGCGGGCGTCCCGCAAGCGTGACCTGGCCGCAGAGGCGGACTCCAGCGCATCGTTCGAGGCGGCGATCGCCCAGACCGAGGCGAACAAGGGCAAGAGCTCCGAGGCCCTCGCCGGCCTCCGCGCCGGGGCGGCCGCGAACGCCGGGCTCGAGGGTGACCAGTCGTCGCTGTCGGCCGACCGGGCCGCCGACGCCGTCGCCGCGGGAACGGTGGTACCCGCCGCACGCGTGACGAACATCGTGTTCGCCTGCGACGCCGGTATGGGCTCGTCCGCGATGGGCGCGAGCGTGCTGCGCAACAAGATCAAGAAGGCCGGCATCGACGACGTCTCGGTCACCAACAAGGCGATCGCCAACCTCGACGGCAGCGAAGACCTCGTGATCACCCAGCAGCAGCTCACCGACCGCGCACGCGGGCGCACGCCGAACGCGACTCACGTGTCGGTGGACAACTTCATGAACTCGCCGAAGTACGACGAGGTCGTGGATCTGGTGGTCCAGCAGCACAAGAACCAGGCCTGATCGCTCAGGCCCACCCTGACGCCGCGGGGACGGGATGCGCGATGCCCCGCCCCCGCGGCTCTCACCCGATACAGCGTCGCCCAGACGTACGATGACCGAGACGACGCTACGCACAGAGACGAGGACGACATGTCACGCGATGTACTGAAGATCGATCAGGTTCGGATCCACTCCGGATCGGTCACGAAAGAGCACGCCATGCGTGAGGCCGCGGACATCCTCGAAGCCGCCGGAGCCGTCACCTCCGCCTACTACGACGCGATGCTCCAGCGCGAGCAGACCGTGTCCACCTACATGGGCAACGAGCTCGCGATCCCCCACGGCACCAACGAGACGAAGGATGCCATCCTCGACTCGGCGCTCTCGTTCGTCCGCTATGACGGCGGCGTCGACTGGGACGGCGAGAAGGTCAGTTTCGTCGTCGGCATCGCCGGCAAGGGCGATGAGCACCTGGACATCCTCTCGCAGATCGCCCTGATGTTCTCCGAAGACGAGGAGGTCGCACGCCTGAAGGCGGCGACCACCGCAGAGGACCTGTTCGCACTGCTGTCGACGGTGAACGGCTGATGAAGGCCGTCCACTTCGGCGCCGGTAACATCGGTCGCGGCTTCGTCGGGCTGCTGCTGCACGAAGGCGGCTACGAGCTGGTGTTCTCGGATGTCGCGGCATCCTTGGTCGACGCCATCAACGCGGCTTCGGAGTACACCGTCCACGAGGTCGGCGATGGCGGCACCGACACGGTCGTGACAGGCTTCCGCGCGATCAACAGCGCCACCGATCCGCAGGCGCTGATCGACGAGATCGCCACCGCCGAGGTGGTGACCACCGCGGTCGGCCCGACGATCCTGCGCTTCGTCGCGCCGCACATCCTGGCCGGTTTGGCCCTGCGCGACCCGTCTCGGCCTCCGCTGCAGGTCATGGCGTGCGAGAACGCGATCGGGGCGACCGACACCCTCCGCGACGAGATCCGCGAGCAGGCGGGTGACGCGTGGGACGCGATCAGCAACCGGGCGGTGTTCGCCAACACCGCCGTCGACCGAATCGTGCCCGCACAGCCGGAAGGCGCGGGGATCGACGTCACCGTGGAACCCTTCTTCGAATGGGCCATTGAACGGCCCCCCTTCGCCGACGCCCCGCCCCACATCCCCGGCGCCCACTTCGTCGACGACCTCGCCCCCTATATCGAGCGCAAGCTCTTCACGGTGAACACCGGTCACGCCGCGACCGCCTACTTCGGGGCCCGCGCGGGCGTCGAGAAGATCTCCGACGCGCTGGCGGATCCGTCCATCGTCTCCCGCGTGGCCGCCGCGCTCGAAGAGACGTCCGCACTGCTGGTCGCGGTGCACGGATGGGATGCTGCCGAGCTCGCCGAGTACCGTGCGACGATCCTGCGCCGCTTCGCCAACCCGGCTCTGCCCGACACCGTCGGCCGCGTCGGGCGCCAGCCGTTGCGCAAACTCTCGCGACACGAGCGGTTCATCGGCCCCGCCGCGGCCGCCGCCGAGCGGGGGCTGTCCACGACCGCCCTGGTCGAGGCGATCGGGGCGGCGCTGGAGTTCGACGAGCCCGACGATGAGCAGTCGGTGGAGATGCAGCGACGACTGCGCGCCGAGGACGCGGCCACCTTCACCGCCGCGGTGACGGGTCTGGAGCCGTCGCACCCGCTGTTCGCCGCGGTCGAAGCCGTCGTCGGACAGCGTCAGTCCGAGCTCTGACCCGCTCCCGCGCCCCCGGGACGGCGGACCGCGCTGGCTTCCGGCCGCGGAGCCCGGGGCCCCTTCCACCGTTCACAACTCCGGAGATCCCTCGGTACACCGCACCCAGCCCGGGCTGTGGCCGACGGTCGCGAGCGCATCTCCGGAGTTGTGAACGGCGACGCCTCCTCCCCCGCGCCCCGCTGAACCCGGTCGTCCACCGACGCGGCACACAAAGCCCTGCCCGACGGGCGTCGCGGTCAGAGTTCTGGACATGATCCGATCTTCTGCCGACCGTCTCGTTCTGCCCAGCGACGTCCCGACCGCTGTTCTGCGGCGTGCTCACCTGCTCGCCGCGGGAGCCACCGGCCGACAGATCACCGATGCGGTGCGCGACGGACGGCTCCTGCGCCTGCGGCGCGATCACTATCTGCCCCGGGACACCGATCCGCAGGTGTGCGCGGCGGTGCAGTGGGGCGGGCGCCTGGACTGCGTCTCACTGTTGCGACTTCTCGGCGTGTTCGTACGGGAGCGTGCGGGGTTGCACATCCAGCTCGCTCCGGACGCCTCCCGCACGCCGCGACCGGAGGCGTCGACGGAGATCGTGCGACATTGGCGTCCCACCTCCAGCGCCGCCGATGATGTGCTCGTACCTGTCCGCGAAGCACTATGTGCAGCGGTGCGCTGCCAGCGGCCGCGGGATGCGATCGCCACGCTCGACAGCGCGTGGCATCTCGGGGCAGTGGATGAAGACGGTCTCGCTGACGTCTTCGCGCACGTTCCCGGGCGCTACCGATCCCTGCGGCCGCTTCTCGACCAACGTGCGGAGGCGGGTACCGAGACCCTCGTCCGCCTCATGCTGCGCAGTCTGGGATGCCACGTGGACCTGCAGGTTCGAATCGACGGCGTCGGCCGAGTGGATCTCCTCGTCGACGGCTGGCTTGTCATCGAGTGCGACAGTCGCTCGCACCACGGGTCGTGGGGGGATCACAAGCGAGACCGCCGCAGGGATGCCGCCGCAATCGGACTCGGCTTCACGACTCTGCGGCTGCTCGCCGAGGACATCCTCTTCCGTCCGGAATGGGTGATCGAGGTTCTCCGGCGGGCGGTAGCCCGCGGCCCTCGCACCACGCCGCGCACCGTGCGAGTTCACAACTCCGGTGAACTGTGAACGGACAGGCCGATCCGTGGCCCAGAGGGCCGAACCTGCTCGGAAACTCCGGAGTTGTGAACGGTGGCCGTGATCGACGTGATCGAGACGCGCACCGGGCTCCCCCGCGCTCCGCCCGAACCCAGAACCCGAACCAGAACCAGAACCCGAACCCGAACCCGAACCCGAACCCGAGCCGGCCCGGAACCCTTGACGGGGCTGCCGTGGGGTGCGGGTCAGGCGTCGAAGCCCTCGCCGATGAGCTCGATGAGCTCCTCGCGCTCCTCCACCGACAAGAAGGCGCCTGCGGCCGCGTTCAGCTGGAACGCCTCCAGGTCTTCGAGACGGTAGTCGAAGGTCTCGGCCAGCAGCGCGAGCTCGCGCGTGAGCGAGGTGCGGCTCATCGTGCGGTTGTCGACGTTGACCGTCACGGCGAAGCCGAGCTGGTACAGCAGGTCGAACGGATGATCCTCGAGGCTCTTGCCCCACGCCGCGATCGCCCCGGTCTGCAGGTTCGAGGAGGGCGAGAGCTCGAGCGGGATCTCACGGTCGCGTACCCACCGCGCCAGGTCTCCGAAGGTCACCAGCACTTCGTCGCCCTGCTGCTGCACGACCTCGAGGTCTTCCGCGATGCGCACGCCGTGGCCGAGGCGCAGGGCGCGGCCGTCGAGGATCGCGGAGCGGATCGAGTCGAGACCGGCCGCCTCTCCCGCGTGCACCGTCACCGGGAAGAACTCTGAGGCGAGATAGTCGAAGGCGGCGCGGTGACGCGACGGCGGGAAGCCGTCCTCCGCTCCGGCGATGTCGAAGCCGACTGCGCCGCGACCGCGGAACGCGACGACGAGCTGGGCGATCTCGAGCGACCGGTCGGCGTGACGCATCGCCGTGATGAGCTGGCCGACGCGGATGTCGCGACCCGAGCGATCGACGGCATCCTCGCCTTCCTCGATGCCCTCCTGCACGGCCTCGACGGCCTCCTCGAGCGACAGCCCGCCCGCGAGGTGCTGCTCCGGCGCCCAGCGCACCTCGCCGTAGATCACGCCGTCGGCGGCGAGGTCCTCGACGAACTCCTTCGCGACGCGGCGAAGGCCCTCGGCGCTCTGCATGACGGCGGTCGTCAAATCGAAGGTCTTCAGATACTCCACCAGCGAACCCGAGTCGCTCTGGTCCTCGAACCAGTCGGCGAGCTCCCCGGCATCCGTCGTCGGGACATCGAGGCCGATCTCGTCGGCGAGTTCGATGATCGTCTGAGGCCGCAGCGCACCGTCGAGGTGATCGTGGAGCGAGACCTTGGGAAGCGAGCGGATGGAGACGCCCTCGAGCTTCGGGTCGGCGTAGGGGTCGGTGGCCATGGGGCTTCCTTCTGGTGGGCTGTGCGGGTGGAGCTTAAGGTCAGGCGGTGATGCGCTCGAGGACGAGCGGAGTGGATGCCGGGGCATCCGTTCCGATCTCCCACGCGCCTTCGAGCGCGTCGAGGGCGCGCTCGAAGCGCTTGTCATCATCGGCCAGAAGGGTGAACAACGGCTGTCCGGCGACGATGGATGCGCCGGGCTTGACGTGCAGGTCAATGCCGGCGGCGTGGATGACGGGGTCCTGGGCGCGCGCGCGTCCCGCCCCCAGACGCCAGGCGGCGATGCCGAACGGGAGCGCCTCCATCCGCGTCAGCACACCGTTTCGGGCAGCGACAACGGTGTGCGTCTCGCGGGGGGTGGGCAGCGGCGCATCGGGATCGCCGTCCTGGGCACGGATCATCTCCCGCCACGCGTCCATGGCGCGCCCGTCGCGCAGCGCGGCTTCGACGTCGGCGTCGGGCTGTCCGGCGAGGGCCAGCATCTCGCGCGCCAGAGCCACGGTCAGCTCGACGATATCGGCCGGGCCGCCGCCGGCGAGCACCTCGACCGACTCGCGCACCTCGTTGGCATTGCCGATGGTGAGGCCGAGCGGGGTGTTCATGTCGGTGAGAAGCGCCGTCGTCGCGACGCCCGAGTCGGTGCCCAGGGCGACCATCGTGCGGGCGAGCTCGCGCGCCTTGTCGACATCGCGCATGAATGCGCCGGAGCCGAACTTGACGTCGAGAACGAGCGCGTCGGTGCCTTCGGCGATCTTCTTCGACATGATGCTCGACGCGATCAGCGGGATGGCCTCGACCGTGCCGGTGACATCGCGCAGCGCGTACAGCCGCTTGTCCGCCGGAGCCAGGCCCGAGCCGGCCGCGCAAATGACGGCGCCGACGTCGCGCAACTGCGCGAACATCTCGTCGTTGGAGAGCGCGGCGCGCCACCCCGGGATCGACTCGAGCTTGTCGAGCGTGCCGCCGGTGTGACCGAGGCCCCGGCCGGACAGCTGCGGCACCGCGACGCCGAATGCCGCGACGAGCGGCGCGAGCGGCAGCGTGATCTTGTCGCCGACCCCGCCGGTGGAGTGCTTGTCGACGGTGCGCTTGCCGAGTCCGGCGAAGCTCATCCGCTCCCCCGAGGCGATCATCGCGTCGGTCATGACACGGATCTCGTCGCGGTTCATGCCGTTGAGCAGCACCGCCATCGCGAACGCGGCCATCTGCGAGTCGGCGACGTATTCGCGCGTGTACGCGTCGATCATCCAGCGCAGGGCGTCTTCGGGCACCGCGCCGTGGTCACGCTTTGTGCGGATGACGTCGACCGCGTCGAAGGGCTCGACCGCGGCATCCGGCGTGTTCTGCGTCCCGCCGCTCATCGCGACACCTCCTCGAGGTCGCGCGGGCCGAAGGCATCGGGCAGCACCTCATCGATCGTGCGGATGCCGGAGACGGTCTCCAGCAGCATTCCCGGAAGGGCGAACTCGTTGAGCAGCTGACGGCAGCGCCCGCACGGCATGATCGTCTGCCCCTCCTTGTTGACGCATACGAAAGCGACGAGCTGCCCGCCTCCGGACATGTGCAGATCGCCCACGAGGGCACATTCGGCGCAGAGCCCGACGCCGTAGGAGGCGTTCTCGACGTTGCAGCCCGACACGATACGTCCATCGCTGACCAGCGCCGCGGCACCCACCTGATAGCGGGAGTAGGGCGCATACGCGCGGTGCATGGCCTCGGTGGCGACGGCGCGCAGCTCGTCCCAGTCGATGTCGGTCATGAAAGAGGTCACTCCTTGATATAGGGCTTGCCGGATGCCGCGGGCCCGCGGATCTGGCCGGCGAAGCCGGCGACCGCGAGGATCGTCACGACGTACGGGAGCATGAGCATGAACTCGCTGGGGATCGGCGTCTTCAGGATCGTCAGCAGGTTCTGCAGGTTGGTCGCGAAGCCGAACAGCAGGGCGGCGAGAGTCGCGCGGATCGGGTCCCAGCGACCGAAGATGACGGCCGCGAGGGCGATGAAGCCGAGCCCCGCGGTCATGTCCTTGCCGAACTGCGGCACCGAGACGAGCGTGAAGTACGCTCCGCCGATGCCGGCGATCGCGCCGGCCAGCGAGACGTTCCAGAACCGGGACGTGTTCACCTTGATGCCGACCGTGTCGGCCGCCTGCGGGTGTTCGCCGACGGCGCGCAGGCGCAGGCCCCACCGCGTGCGGTAGAGGCCCCAGGCCACGAGCGGAACCGTCACGAACATGAGGTACACGATGAAGGTCTGGTTGAACAGCACCGGTCCGATGATCGGGATCTCGCTCAGCACGGGGATCTGGATACGGCCGAAGCGCTCCGGGGTGTTGAGCTGCTGCTCGTTGGGAGCCAGGAGCGCACCGTACAGGAAGCCGGTCAGACCGGTCACGAGGACGTTCAGCACGACACCGACGATGACCTGGTCGACGAGGTACTTGAGCGCGAAGGCTGCGAGCACGAACGAGACGAGGACACCGCCGACCATGGCGCCGAGCAGCCCGATGAACGGGTTGTGCGTGATGCTGGAGAGCACGGCGGCCGAGAACGCACCGAGCAGCAGCTGTCCTTCGATCGCGACGTTGACCACGCCCACGCGTTCGCCGATCACACCGCCGAGCGCACCGAAGACGAGGGGCACCGACAGCGATACGGCGCCGAACAGCAGGCTCGAGACGGGCACGAACCCGTCGGCAGCGGCCCACACCAGGAACGCCACGACGCCGAGAACGCCGAACGCGATCGTCAGCCAGAGGGACGGACGACGGTACGTCCACGCCCGCCACGCCGCGCCGGCGGTGAGCACGACCAGCACGGCCCACAGCGTCCAGGCGGTCGGCGCGGTGGGGACGCCCACGTCGGGCAGACCGAAGGACTGCGACGGATCGCCGAGACGGAAGGTCGAGACACCGACGCGCGGTGCCAGGCCGAAGAGGGCGGCCAGCAGCACGAGGATGACCGCGAGAACGATCGGCGCCTTGAAGTGCCGCTCCCGGACGACGACCAGCTGGATGGTGCCGTCACTCTGCTCGATCTGGGCTGCCGGTGTCGAGGCGCTCATGCGGCCACCGCCTTCTTCGCGGCCTTCGCTCGCGCCTTGGCCGCCTTCTCGGCGTCGGTCTTGGGGAGGAAGAACACGGCGCGCAGGAGCGGCGGCGCCGCGATGAACAGTACGATCAACGACTGCACGACGAGCACGATGTCCACGGGGATGCCCTGTGCCTGCATCGAGAACGATCCCGCCTTGAGCGCACCGAAGAGGATGCCGGCAGCCAGGGTCCCCCACGCGCGGCTACGACCGAGGAGGGCGACGGTGATCGCATCGAAGCCGATGCCGGCGTCGATCGTCGCGCCGAAGCCCGTCGTGACGGTGCCCTGGATCTGGTTCATGGCGGCGAGGCCCGCCAGGCCGCCCGCGAAGAGCATCGCGTA
>NZ_MKRU01000071.1:0-8430 GCF_001897985.1 Microbacterium sp. 69-7
TGCGGATGCCGGTGTCCGCGCTGGAAGCCGCGCATCTCACGGACATCGTCCTGCAGTTCACGGATCTGCTCGCCGAGGCCATCGACGGAGTCGATGATCCGGGCGTCGCGCGCCTCGTTCCCGACGGCTACCGGGACGCTGCGGAGGATGCCGCGGAGTTTCGTCGTCTGACCCAGGACGACCTCCTCGATCGGCGTCGTGATGATGCGGCGCTGGTGCTGGCGACGCTGCAACGCGATGGCCAGACGCGGCGTCCGCAAGACCTGGACCGCGCAGACGCCGAGGCCGAGGTGATCGTCGAACTGGATGCCGGTGCTGTCGCGGCATGGTTGCGAACGTTGACCGCGGTGCGGCTGGTGATCGCGACACGCCTCGGGATCACCACAGAAGAGGAGCAGGACGACGACCCCCGCTTCGGTGTCTACAACTGGCTGGGCTTCCGCCTCGAAGGCCTGCTCCAGGCGATCGAGGACTGACCGCCCCCAGCCCTCACGGGACGTCGATGACGATCGTTGCGAGCGATTGCGGGCGATGCGCGCGCAGGTGCTCCTCTTCCTGGTCGGCCCAGCGACGCCAGTGCGGACGGTAGGTGTCGCCGTCTCGAGCGAGCGCGCGATCGCGCCGCGCACTCTCGGGCGATTCCACCCACACGCGCACGTGCGCCAGAGGCGCGGTGCTCGGGGTGAGCACCCCTGCTCCCTCGAGGATCAGGGGGACGTCGGCGGGCGTCTCCACCTCGGCCCCCGGACGATCGGCTGCCCAGTCCCACCGTCGCCACACGGCCGCCCTTGCCTCGCTGACGGGGATCAGGATGAACTCCCGCGCCAGAGTTGAACCGGCCGAGAGCCCGTCCCACCCCGGATACAGCTCGTCGAGGCCGATCATGCTGACGGGGCGCCCCCACCGCTCGCGCACCCGTCGCGCGAGGGTCGATTTGCCCGCGCCGGAACGTCCGTCGATCAGGACGATCGGTGTGATCTCCGGCTCCAAGGCCGCAATGGCGGACTCGATGCGGTCGACCCCGCTCGTGAGCGCCGCATCGACCTCGTCAGCGCTTGAGGGCACGGATGATGCGGCTGAGCGTGCGTCCCGCAACCCACACGAAGGGGATCGCCACCGCGACCAGCGACACGAGGTTCGGCTCGAAACGCAGATCGTCGCCCTTGCGGATGTAGGCACCGAGGGGAACCGCGAAGCCGCCGCCGCCCCCGCCGTTGTTGCCGCTCTCATCCTCGCCGGCGCCGAAGCCCGACCACGACAGAGCCACGGGGATGAGGCGAATGCCGTCGACGTCCTGCTGCTCGCCGTAGACGCTGTTGACGCCGAGCGATGCCGACTGCTTGCCGAGTTCGAGTGCGAGATTGGGCATGTTCCCACCGTAGCCGGGAAGCTCACTCGGTGCGAGGGAGCCGCGGATTCGTCGGCAGAGCATTCACATCACGGCGCGGGCCGAGGACGCTCGCCCGGGTGACCGCTCCCCCACCGAAACGCTCACGCGCGTCGTCCAAGGCCGCGTCGACCCGTCGCCACTCGGCATCCTCATCCCAGAGCGGCACGGATCCACCGTCACCGCCGCGCAGCTTCTCCGCGCGCACGCCGATCAGGCGCACCGGCTGGGTCAGCTCCAGGGCCTCGAACAAGCCGATCGCGACGTCGCCGATCCGCTGGCCGACGTCCGACGGCTCCGCGAGCGACAGCGAGCGCGAAAGCGTGGTGAAGTCGGCATAGCGCAGCTTCAACGCGACGGTTCCGGCTCGCCAGCCTCCGTCGCGGAGACGTGCCGCGACGCGATCGGAGAGCCGGCGAAGCTCGCTGCGAAGAACCGCCGCATCGGCGACGTCGGTGAGGAAGGTCTCCTCATGCCCGATGCTCTTCTCCGTGCGTTCCGTCTCGACGGCTCGGGGGTCGATGCCGTGCGCGAGTTGCCAGATGCGCTCCCCGCCGGCGGGTCCGAGTGCGCGATCCAGGACGGCCCGCGGCGAGGCGAGGATGTCGGAGACGAGCCGGATGCCGCGACCCTCCAGCGTCTCCGCGGCCTTCGGCCCCACCCCCCACAGCGCCGAGACGGGCAGCGCGGCGAGGAAGGCGGCGGTGTCGGGTTCGCTGACGATGAGCAGCCCGTCGGGCTTCGAGCGCGTGGAGGCGATCTTCGCCACATGCTTCGTGGCCGCCACCCCGACGCTGCAGACAAGCCCCGTCTCCGCTTTGACGCGGGCCCGGAGCATCCGGGCGATCTCCCCCGGAGTTCCCCAGAGCCGCCGTGCGCCGGACACGTCGAGGAACGCCTCATCGATCGAGAGCGGCTCCACGAGGGGGGTGATGTCGTGGAAGATCGCCATCACCTGACGTGACAGGCTCGCATACCGCTCGAAGTGCGGAGTGACCACGACGGCCTGCGGACACAACCGGAGAGCCTGTGCGACGCCCATTGCCGACCGCACGCCGAATCGACGAGCCTCGTAGGAGGCGCTGGAGACCACACCGCGTCCCTCCATACCGCCGACGATCAGCGGCTTGCCGGCCAGGGAGGGATCGTGGAGGACTTCGACCGACGCATAGAAGGCGTCCATGTCCACGTGAAGAATCCGCGTGCCGGTGTCGTCGGCACCGGGCGGCGAGACGACCCGCCCCGACCCGTCACCCCGTCCCATGAGTCCATTCTCGGTGACGCCGCCGACATTGCGGCGCCACCGAGAAGGCAGCGTGTGCGACTACTGCGCCGCGCGCTCGAGAACGAGCTCGCGGACGCGTGCGGCGTCGGCCTGACCCTTCATCGCTTTCATCACGGCGCCGATGACGGCACCGGCGGCCTGCACCTTGCCGTCGCGGATCTTCTCCAGCACGTCGGGCTGCGCGGCGAGAGCATCGTCGATCGCGGCGATCAGCGCGCCGTCGTCTGAGACGACTGCAAGACCGCGTGCGTCGACGACCTGCTGCGGCGTGCCTTCGCCGGCGATGACGCCCTCGAGCACCTGACGCGCCAGCTTGTCGGTGAGCGTGCCGGCGTCCACGAGCTGCTGCAGCGCGGCCACCGACGCGGGGGTGACGAGCGATGAAGCTTCGACTCCCTGAGCGTTGGCGATGCGAGAGATCTCGCTCATCCACCACTTGCGCGCGGCCGCAGGCGCAGCGCCCGCTGCGACGGTCGCGTCCACCTCGGCGAGCAGGCCCGCGTTCACGATTCCCTGGAAATCGATGTCGGCGAAGCCCCACTCGGCCTTCAGACGTCGCCGACGCGCGGCGGGCGGCTCCGGAAGAGCAGCACGCAACGACTCGACCAGCGCGGAGGACGGCGCGACGGGCAGGAGGTCGGGCTCCGGGAAGTAACGGTAGTCGTCGGCATCCGACTTCGGACGCCCCGGAGAGGTCGTGCCGGTGTCTTCGTGCCAGTGCCGCGTCTCCTGCGTGATCGTCCCGCCCGCGGCGAGGATCGCCGCTTGACGCTGGATCTCGTAACGCACGGCGCGTTCGACCGAGCGCATCGAGTTGACGTTCTTCGTCTCGGTGCGCGTGCCGAGCTTCTCCTGCCCGCGTGGGCGCAGGGACACGTTCGCATCGCAGCGGAGGTTTCCGCGTTCCATGCGCGCCTCCGAGATGCCGAGCGAGAGCACCACGTCGCGAATCGCCCGCACGTACGCGGCGGCCAGCTCGGGTGCACGGTGTTCCGCGCCGAAGATCGGCTTCGTCACGATCTCCACGAGCGGGACGCCGGCGCGGTTGTAATCCACGAGCGAGTACTCCGCGCCCTGAATGCGGCCGGTGGAGCCGCCGACGTGCGTGAGCTTGCCGGCATCCTCCTCCATATGCGCCCGCTCGATGGGCACCTCGAAGACCGTCCCGTCGGTCAGTTCCACCTCGATCTGGCCCTCGAAGGCGATGGGCTCGTCGTACTGCGAGATCTGATAGTTCTTGCCGAGGTCGGGGTAGAAGTAGTTCTTCCGGGCGAAGCGGCTCGACGGGGCAATCTGGCAGCCGAGGGCGAGCCCCAGACTGATCGAGAAACGCACCGCGGTCTCGTTGACCACCGGGAGCGAACCCGGAAGGCCCATATCGACGGGCGCCACGAGCGTGTTGGGGGCAGCATCGTGGTTCGCGGCGTGCGCCGGGTTGCCCGCCGGCGAGAACATCTTCGTCTCGGTGTTGAGTTCGACGTGCACCTCGAAGCCGAGCACCGGCTCGTACAGCTTCAGCGCGTCGTCGAAGTCCATCAGTGCGGCCTTAGCCATCAGCGGTTCCCTCCCAGCAGCGGGGCGCGGTCCAGCAAGGGACCACCCCATGAGTCGACGAGCAGGGCCTCGGCGGCCGCACCCACGCGATACAACCGGGCATCCTGGCGCGCCGGCGCGATGAATTGGATGCCGACGGGCAGCCCGTCCTCCTCTGCCAGACCCGACGGAATCGAGATGCCGGGGACGCCGGCCAGGTTCACCGGAATCGTGGTGACATCGTTGAGGTACATCTGCAGCGGGTCATCGATCTTCTCGCCGAGCTTGAACGCCGTGGTGGGAGCCGACGGCGTCGCGATGACATCGACCTGAGCGAACGCCGCGTCGAAGTCGCGCTGGATGAGCGTACGCACCTTCTGGGCGCTGCCGTAGTAGGCGTCGTAGTATCCGGCCGACAGCGCGTAGGTGCCGAGAATGATGCGACGCTTCACCTCCTCGCCGAAGCCGGCGTCTCGAGTGGCAGCCATGACGTCTTCGACCGTGCCGCCCGGAACGTCGACTCGCAGGCCGAAACGGACGGAGTCGAATTTGGCGAGGTTGCTCGACGCCTCCGCGGGAAGGATCAGGTAATACGCGGCGACGCCGTACTCGAAGTGCGGGGCGCTGACCTCAACGATCTCCGCGCCCTGCGCCTCCAGGAGAGCCAACGCTGCCCGGAAGGACGCCGACACGCCCGCCTGGAAGCCGCTGTCGGGCAGCTCGCGGATGACGCCGATCTTCAGGCCCGCCAGACCGGCGCCGGCGGCGCCTTCGCGTGCGGCCGCCGCAAAGGAGGGCCAGCTGTCGGTCAGCGACGTCGCATCGTGCGGGTCGTGGCCGCCGATGACGTCGTGCAGGAGCGCCGAGTCGAGCACGGTGCGCGAGACCGGACCGACCTGGTCGAGTGAGGACGCCAGCGCGATGGCGCCGAACCGGCTCACCCCGCCGTAGGTCGGCTTCATGCCGACGGTTCCCGTGACGTGCGCCGGCTGGCGGATCGATCCGCCCGTGTCCGAGCCGAGAGCCAGCGGAGCCTCGAAGGCGGCGACGGCGGCCGCCGATCCGCCCCCGGAGCCTCCGGGGATGCGATCGAGGTCCCACGGGTTGTGGGTGGGACCGTACGCCGAATGCTCCGTCGACGATCCCATGGCGAACTCATCCATGTTCGTCTTGCCGAGCGGCACCAGGCCGGCGGCGCGCGAACGCGCGACGACGGTGGCGTCGTAGGGCGAGAGGAAGCCTTCGAGGATCTTGGATCCGCTGGTGGAGGGCATGTCCGTCGTGACGAGCACGTCCTTGATCGCGAGCGGGACGCCCGCGAGCTCGCCCAGGGACTCACCGGCGGCGCGGCGACGGTCGATGTCGGCCGCCACGTCGAGGGCGTGTTCGCTCACGTGGAGGAAGGCGTGCACATCGCCGTCGACGGCGGCGATCCGGTCGAGGTGGGCCTGCGTCGCTTCGACGCTGGACACGTCACCGGAGGCCAGTCGTGCGGCCAGGTCTGCGGCGTTCAGCCGTGTGAGATCGGTCACTGCTCCTCCCCCAGAATCGCCGTGACACGGAAGCGCCCGTCGGCGGCGTCCGGCGCGTTCTGCAGCACCTGCTCCACCGTCAGCATCTGGCCGACGACGTCGGGACGGAAGACGTTCTCGAGCGGGAGGGGATGGCTCGTCGCGGGGACGTCGGGCGTTGCCACCTCGGACACCTTCGCGATGTTGTCGACGATCACCGAGAGCTGCCCCGTCAGGCGCTGCACCTCGTGCTCGTCGAGCTGAATCCGGGCCAGAACGCCGAGATGGCGAACGAGTTCAGGGGTGATTTCAGACACCCGTCGATTCTAGTCGGCCCCCTTCGGCCCGCTTCTCACGGCCGATAGGCTGGCCCGCGTGAGTGCCGCTGCCCCGTACGACCCGCCCCGCCCGTGGATCGCCAGCTACGCCGCCGGAGTCCCCGATGATCTCGAACCGGTCACCGGCTCGCTCCTGGACATCGTCACGGCGTCGGCGCGTGACTACCCGGATGCGCCCGCGCTGCAATTCTTCGGTCGCACGACCTCGTACCGCGACCTCGTCGAGGCGATCGATCGCGTGGCGGCGGGTCTCCGAGAGCGTGGGGTCGGCAAAGGCGACACGGTCGCGATCGTACTGCCCAACTGTCCCCAGCACATCATCGCCTTCTACGCGATTCTGCGCCTCGGCGCCATCGCGGTGGAGCACAATCCGCTCTACACTCCACGGGAGCTGCGCAAGCAGTTCGAAGACCACGGGGCGCGCACGGCCATCGTCTGGAGCAAGGTCGCCGCCACCGTGCAGGCGTTCCCCGCCGATCTCGCCGTCACCACGCTGGTCAGCGTCGACATCACGACCGCCATGCCGCTCTCGCTGCGTCTCGCGCTGCGGCTTCCCGTCGCGAAGGCCCGTCAGTCGCGCGACGCGCTCACCACGCGCGTGTCGCAAGCCGTGCCCTGGGAACACCTGGCACGCAGCGAAGCACTGGCGGCATCCTTCCCCGGTCCGGTCACCGACGACGTCGCCATCATCCAGTACACGAGCGGAACGACGGGAACGCCGAAAGGCGCGGTGCTCACCCACCGCAACCTCCTGGCCAACGCCCGGCAGGCTCAAGCGTGGGTCCCGTCGATCCAGCCCGGTAAGGGATGCGTCGTGTACGCGGTGCTGCCGATGTTCCACGCCTACGGGCTGACCCTGTGCCTCACTTTCGCGATGTCGATGGGTGCCCGTCTGGTGCTGTTTCCCCGCTTCGAACCCGCGATGGTCCTCGAAGTGACGAAGAAGCACCCGGCGACGTTCTTGCCGCTGGTGCCGCCGATCGCCGATCGACTGCTCGCCGCGGCGCGCGCCGAAGGCGTCTCCTTGGCCGGCACGGAGGTCGCCATCTCCGGAGCGATGGCATTGCCGCATGATCTCGTCGTGCCGTTCGAGCAGGCAACGGGTGGCTACCTCGTCGAGGGCTACGGGCTGTCCGAGTGCTCGCCGGTTCTCATGGCGAACCCGGTCGCCGACAATCGCAAGGCGGGAACGGTCGGACTCCCCCTCCCCGGCACCGAGTGTCGCGTGGTCGATCCGGACGATCCCACCGTGGACATGCCCTCCGGTGAGCGGGGCGAGCTGATCGTGCGGGGCCCGCAGGTCTTCCAGGGCTACTACGGCAAGCCGGAAGCCACCGAGGAGGTCTTCGTGGACGGGTGGTTCCGTACCGGCGACATCGTCCAGATCGACGACGAGGGGTTCGTGCGCATCGTGGATCGCATCAAGGAGCTCATCATCACCGGCGGGTTCAATGTGGCGCCCACCGAAGTCGAGAACGCACTGAGGCAGCACCCGCGCGTGGTGGATGCCGCTGTCGTGGGCCTGCCAAGCGAGCATTCGGGCGAAGAGGTCGTCGCCGCCGTGGTGCTCGACGGGTCCGGAGCCGACGTCGACACGGACTCCATCCGGGACTACGCCCGCAGCATCCTCACGCCCTACAAGGTGCCCCGCCGGATCTTCATCGTCGACGAGCTGCCGACGTCGCTGATCGGAAAGGTGCTGCGTCGCCAGGTGCGTGAGTCCTTGCTCGAGCTCACGCATCCCGGAGGAGACTGAACCGATCAGCCCGCGTCGGGATCGAGTGCCCCGAGCGCGGCGGGCCCCTGCTCGACGAGGATGCGAAACTGCGCGGCATCGATGATGCGGATGCCGAGTTCCTCCGCCTTGGCGAGTTTCGAGCCCGCGCCCGGGCCTGCGGCGACGAAGTCGGTCTTCTTCGACACGGAAGAGGCTGCTTTCCCGCCAGCGGCAATGATCGCCTCCTGCGCGCCCTCTCGGGTGTAGCCCTCCAGCGTGCCGGTCGCAACGACCGTGACACCCTCGAGCACGCCGCCGGCGGCGACGGCAGCTCCCGGGCCGGGGTGACCTGGAATCTCCAAGACCGCGCCCGCCGCCGCCCAGCGTTCCACGATCTCCTGATGCCAGTCGACGGCGAACCATTCCAGGAGCGAGTCCGCGATGATGCCGCCGACGCCGTCGACGTCGGCGAGAGCGTCGCGCTCGGCCGCGCGGATCGCGTCCAGCGAACCGAACCACTGCGCGAGTGCCCGCGCGGCGACCGGGCCGACGTGGCGGATGTTCAACGCGACCAGAAACCGCCACAGGTCCTTCGTCTTGGCCTTCTCGAGTTCCTCGAGAAGGGTGAGCGCCTGGGCCGACGGCTGGGGACCTGTGAG
>NZ_MKRU01000072.1:0-362 GCF_001897985.1 Microbacterium sp. 69-7
CCTCCCACAGCTGCAAGTGACACAAATGTCGAGGAACTTCAATCAGTGGAGCAAGATGCGCCAATATTATGCGTGTTCGTATTTCGGGAAATGACACAGTATTTATCCACAAGATATGTCCCTCCGACCGTACTCGCTGAATTGCTGTGCTCTGTAATCATGCAGGTAACAAATGGATGGTACTTTTGCTCGCAATGGTGCGTTTAATCAACATTGACAGTCTGGGCGCCGGCAAGAAGGACTGAACTCGAGTGTGATCGTTGCACAAATGGAATTGTCTGCAATCGCACACGCTGCCCTCGTGCAACCTATTTGCTGGTGTGGAGAGCGCGAATGGCTTGCAAACATTGTTCAAATTGACG
>NZ_MKRU01000072.1:589-8106 GCF_001897985.1 Microbacterium sp. 69-7
CCCGATCATCGCGGCGTTGGTCAGCTCGTCCCCGAACGAGCCGGTCTGCCGGCCCTGCTCGTTCACGGCACTCGCCGGATGATCGTGGTGCCGGAGACCCGGCCGAACAGGATGACCTCGATGACCTCGTCGGTCCGGTCGGCGCCGTTCCCGGCTGGGTCGATGAGGGCGCGCGCGGTGCCGGAGTGGGCGGCGTCGGTGTGCCCGGTGACGACTGCGACCGCCACGTCCTCGCCCGGAACGAACCCCTTGCCCTCGACGGTGTGAAACACCGGCCCGGCCTGCGCCGCCGGTTCCGGTTCGGGCTCGGGGCGGGAACGCCGGCGGCGGGCGGCGACGATGTCGGTGAACGTCGTGCCGTCCGCTTCGCGGACCTCGACCCTCGCCGGTGTCGTCCGGTCGTTCGTGGCGCGGTCGATGATCTGCCCGAACGAGGAGCGCCGCCACGGCGGCGCGAAAGGGTCAGGGTCCAACCGTTTCCCGTCGACGGTGACGGTCACGGTGCCGTCCTCGCGCACATCGAGCACGACGAGCGGAATGGACACCGGGACGGGCTCAGGCTCGGGCTTCCTCATAGCGTCGAGGTGAGTCAACGCCGCCATGAGAGCATGCGTGGCGCTCCTGGGCGTCCGCGCGCACGTACGAGCCGTGCAGGTCGAACCTCTGCCGCGTACGGAGGAATGTCGGACGTCTCTGGCAGGCTCTTCGTATGAGTGATGAAACTTGGGACGGCCGCCGGGCGGTCAGTGCGAGTTCGGGTGATAACACGGTTTCGCGTGCGCGGCAACCGGATGGTTGACGCGCACACTGGGGAGACATCATTCCGTGTCCGCGACGACGGCAGAGTGGTGGATGCCAATTCCGGCGAGACACGGTTTCGCGTGCGCGATGACGGCCGTGTGGTCGATGTCAACACGGGTGAGACGGTCTACAGACTCAGAGGTTGAGTCACTTAGCCCTGGGCGTGAGGAAGGGCGTGAGGAACGAACTGGTGACAGGTTCGGTTTAGGCCGCCAGTGTGTGCGGCTCGGCTAGCTTGGCTTCGAACTCGATGGGCGTCAAGCCGCCGAGGGTGTCTTGGGCGCGCTGGCGGTGATACTTCCGCTCGATCCACACGACAATCGCGAGCCGGAGTTCCTGCCGGGTCGTCCACCGCTGCTGGTTGAGGACGTTCGTCTGCAGCAGCGACCAGAACGACTCCATGGCGGCGTTGTCTCCGGCGGCGCCGACGCGACCCATCGATCCGACCATGTCATGACGGCGCAGCTCGCGGGCCATCGCCCTGCTGCGACTTGACCACGACCCCGAGCTTGGACGCCGCACCGATCGCGCTGATGACCGTGACGGGCATCGCGATCCGGAGGGTTCCCGACCCGTTCACCGAGCCGGCGATCACCCCATCGGCGGGCCCCGACCTCGACCGGGATGGATTCGCGGGTGATCGCGGAGGTATCCAGCCCTTGACCGACCGTCGACGACGCTGCCATCTGTTGCAATCTGTTCACCGGCGCCAATGACGAGGACGTCCAGCTCGCGGACATCGGCGGCCGGGATTGCGCGAGTAAGAACAGGAACGCCAGCACGCCGACATAGCCGAGCGACACCGCGCCGGCGTGGATGGCACGATGTGGCACGGCCCCGTTCCCAATCGGCGACTCAGCCGCGCCGTCGCAACCTGGCTCGAATCAATCGAAGAGCTCTCCAAGCCACCCGCCGCGACGCCGACGGGATCGTCCGTCGTAGTCCCGGTAGCCGTCGCTGTCGTCGCGTCGGTCATCCTCCTCCTGGAGATAGGGTGACCGGGTATTCCTGGACGTCGCGCGCTCGATGATCTTGTCCAGCTCGCCGCGGTCCAACCAGACCCCACGGCATGTGGGGCAGTAGTCGATCTCGATGCCGGACCTCTCTGTCATCACCAGAGTAGTGCCGTCGGTGGGGCATTTCATGTCGGTTGTCCTTGTTCGTTGTGTGTGATTCCGTCGCGGGCCCGGGTCAAGAGAGCACTGGATGAGCCTTGGCGTCCGATGAGGCCGCGTGGGATCTGCCGTGGCCTGTCTCTTCGACAACACTCAATGCGGCGGTGGTGCCGTCTGCATGCTTTCGTGTAGCTGTGTGTGTCGGCCGTCCTGTGGGTACAATCGGGCCACACCAGGCGTCACCGGTGGTGAGCGGGCGGGTCAGTTCGAGCCGGCGCACAGTGTTGGCCTTGCGTGCCCCCTCCGGTCCGCAGCTTCCTCGCTCACGGTGCGGCTCCCGTCGTGTTCGCGGTACAGCGTGCACCGTCGTCGCAGGCAAGCACTGTGTCTACGAGCATTGAAATGGCGCGGGTCAGATGCGGGTCCACGCATCTCATATCGGGTTTGGCGTCCTTCCGCGGTCGCGACCACGATCCCGCAGCCACGCAGGCAGGCGAGGTGGTTGGAGACGTTCGTGCGCGTCAGGCCCAGCGAGTCCGACAACCGGACTGGGTAACCGGGGGCGTCGAGAAGCTCGAGGAGAATCCGGGAACGGGTCGGGTCCGCCATCGCGCGCCCGAGCCGATTCATCACATCAACACGGGACGTAAGAGTCAGCATGCGCTGATTATACATCTGATAGTGTTATATCGTCGAATAGTCCGATTTCCTCCGCGTCCATGAACAAGAGGACCGTCGCAAAATGATCCGCTCCGCCCCGGCGCACTGCACTTTCGCTGCGCGCATGGGATTGTCGGTGCCCCGGCTGCTTGCTGGCTTGGGGCTGGTCCTGGTGCTCCTGATGGGGTCATGGGTGGAGACGCACTCGGAAACCGATGGCCTCACGGCCCCGTCGACCGCAGGGCCGATCGTGGCCGACCAGTCGGGCGCCGTTCCGGCGGCGGTGACGACGGCAGGGGGAAACGCAGAGAATGCGGAAGATCTGGGCGTTGCCCTGTGCCTGCTGGGAGTGGCGTGTGCGTTGGCGCTCGTCGTTCTGGCCTGGCGGGCACCGTCCCGCACGTTCAGCGTCGAGCGTGTCGCAGGGATAGTGCGTGAACGGATCGCGTTCCCGTCGTCCCGAAATCCGGTGCTCACTCTTACACAGCTGCGCGTTTTCCGAACCTGATCCACCACTCAACACCCTTGCACCCGTGAGAGCGAGCGGATTCTGGCGCTGCCAGACCGCCGCCTGTTGAGTCCTCGTATTGGAGAACGTCGTGGCAAACCCATTCCGGGTGACTTCCGTCACCCGCGCCGTCCCCCCGGTTGCCCATCGGAGATCCTGGCGCGCGTTCCGTGCGGCCGCCGCGATGCTCGCCGCGACCGCTGTACTCGCGGTCGCAGGGTGCACATCCCAGGACGGGCTGGCCGCCACGGCAAACAACGGCACCGGTTCCACCAGCGTTGACGAGCGCATCGTCGAGATCTCCCCGGATAAGCGTGGCGAGACGGTGGTGTTCGCCGGCGTCGATGAGCACGGCAACGCGGTCAGCAGCGGCGACTTCGCAGGCAAGGTGTACGTCGTGAACTTCTGGTATGCCGCGTGTGGCCCATGCCGGGTCGAGGCGCCCCTGCTGGAAGAAGTGTGGCAAACCTACCAGCCCAAAGGGGTGGGCTTCATCGGCGTGAACATTTACGACCAACCCGCCACCGCGCGATCGTTCGCGGAGGACTACGGGATCACCTACCCGAGCGTGATCGACATCGTCGACGGGAACACCAAGCTCGCGTTCGCCGCGGTCACTCCCATCCAGGCGACCCCGACGACTCTGGTGATGGATCGTCAGGGCAGGGTTGCCGCGCGAATCATCGGGCAGCTGCCAGCCGCATCGATCCTGTCCACGCTCGTCTCGGACGCGTTGGCGGAGATCGAATGAGCGCCGGGAGTTTGATCTTCGACGGCGCGCTCGGGGTGGCTGTGCTCATTGCCGTGCTCGCGGGACTGATTTCCTTCGTCTCGCCCTGCGTCCTCCCGCTTGTCCCTGGGTACTTCGGCTACCTCGGGTCCGCCGTCTCCAGCTCCCCGGCACAGACCCCCGCTGGGCGTGGACGGCTGATCGGCGGGGTGGCCTTATTCGTCGCCGGGTTCACTCTGGTATTCATGACCGTCACGGTACTCGGTGGAGTGGCGGGGCTATTCTTCCTCGAATACGCGAACATCCTCACCCGGGTGCTCGGGGTAGTTGTCATCGCAATGGGCCTGGCGTTCATTGGGGTATTTCCTCGCGCGCAACGCACCCTCCGACCCCGTTTCCGCGGCAACCTGGGTATGCTCAGCGCACCGCTGCTGGGCATCGCGCTAGGGATCGGGTGGACTCCCTGCATCGGGCCCACGTTGGCGGCCATCATGTCGGTGTCGTGGAATCTCGGAGATCCCGGCCGGGCAGCCCTGCTCGGTTTTGCTTACTCTCTCGGATTGGGCATCCCGTTCTTTCTGCTTGCTCTCGGGCTCGGCTGGGCTACCAGATCCGTCAGCTTCGTTCGACGACACATTCGCGTGGTTAACATCATCGGCGGCAGCCTGCTCATCATCCTCGGCGTGCTGATGGTCACAGGCATCTGGGGCGCCTTGATGTCCGTTCTACAGGGGGTGATGCTCAATGTCACGCTCCCTCTCTGATCAGCTGCACACTGATCCCTCCCGCCCCGAGGGTCACATCGATCAGGGCGAGCC
Source organism: Microbacterium sp. 69-7 (assembly GCF_001897985.1). Taxonomy (NCBI): domain Bacteria; kingdom Bacillati; phylum Actinomycetota; class Actinomycetes; order Micrococcales; family Microbacteriaceae; genus Microbacterium; species Microbacterium sp. 69-7. Next base: position 5,222 of record NZ_MKRU01000072.1, read on the forward strand.
GGACACCGTCACCTCCCCGTCGCTGGGACCCGTCGAGTGGCTGCGGTGGGGATGGCGGCAACTGACCAGCATGCGTACAGCGCTGCTGCTGCTGCTGCTGCTCGCCATCGCCTCGGTACCGGGATCGATCTTTCCTCAGCGCACCGCGGACCCCAACGGCGTCCTCCAATACTTCAAGAACAACCCGGAACTGGCCCCGATCCTCGACGGACTTCAGGTATTCGACCTGTACAACTCCGCCTGGTTCTCCGCCATCTACCTGCTGCTGTTCATCTCGCTGATCGGCTGCATAATCCCTCGCACCCGGCACCACTGGAAAGCCCTCCGCGCTCGGCCACCCCGCACGCCAGCACGACTCAGCCGGCTGAGCACACACCTCGTCGTCGACGTCCCCGCATCAGTCCAGAGCCCTGAAGCCGAAGCGGCGGACGCGATCACCGCCGCCGCCGCCGATCTGCGCCGCCGCGGATACCGCATCGAGCGGTACGACACCGCACGGTCTTGGTCGGTGTCGGCCGAGCGAGGATACCTCCGGGAGACCGGCAACCTGGTTTTTCATGCCTCCCTGGTCGGGGTGTTGGTCGCCGTGCTCGCCGCCAGCGGCTTCTCCTACACCGGGCAGCGGGTCATCGTCGAAGGGACCACGTTCGTCAACACCCTCAACGACTACTCCTCGTTCACCCCGGGCAGGTTCGTGGACGGCACCCAGCTGGACCCGTACTCGCTGACCCTCGACAGCTTCGACGTCAGCTACGTGCCACCGGGAGAACCCGGTGGCGGCCAAGCGGGCGACTTCGCCGCGAACCTCACCATCCGCAACGCCCGCACCGGGACACAGGACACCGAAAGCGTCCGCGTGAACTACCCCATCACCGTCGGCAATGACCGGGTCTACCTGCTCGGAAACGGCTACGCACCCACCATCACCGTCCGAAACTCCGAGGGCGCGGTCGTGTACAGCGAGTCTCAGCCGTTCCTCCCGCAAGACAGCATGATGACCTCGCTCGGCATCATCAAGGTTCCAGACGGGCTTCCCGAACAGGTCGGGCTTGTCGGTTTCTTCTATCCCACCCAGGGCGCTCTTGACACCGGGGCGTTCACCTCGGTGTATCCCGATCTGGTGAACCCGGTCGTCACCTTCAACGTGTTCTCCGGCAGCCTCGGCATCAACGACGGCGTGCCCCGGTCGGTGTACACCCTCGACACCAGCGGAATGACCCAACTCACCGGCGGCACGAGCGGTGCCGAGTCGATCCAGCTCACTCCTGGGCAGACCGCCGACCTGCCCAATGGGTGGGGCACGGTCACCTTCGAGGACGCGTCCAGCGGCACGAATCCCCTGGCGGCGGTGAAGCGATTCGCGTCGCTGGACATCAAACGCGACACCGGCGGTCCTTGGGTGCTCGCCTTCGCCACCCTCGCCACACTGGGTCTAATCACCGGCCTTCTCGTTCCCCGACGCCGCGTGTTCATCAAAGCATCCGTCACCGGCGACCCGGACGAGCCCACCCTGCGCCTGGAATACGCCGGTCTCGCGCGCGGGGAGGACCCGCAGCTGCCCGACGCGATCGCCGGCATCCGCAACGCCCACCTCGCCGCCCGTGATCGCCCGAGCTCACAGACCCCCAGCCGAAGGAACCCACGATGAAGACCCCCATGAAAGTGACCCTCATTGCGATCGGCGCCGTGGTCGTGCTCGTCATCGGCGCGATCATCTACACGGTCTCCGCCCGCCCTCAAGTGCCCGCAGGCGACAACGCCGCGGACGCGTTACCGGGTGCCCGCAGCAACTCCCACGTCCTGGACAGCGCCGGCCCGAACGCGCCGACCCTGGTGGAATTCCTCGATTTCGAATGCGAGGCCTGTGGGGCGTTCTACCCGTACGTCGAAGAGATCCGAGAGCAGTACGACGGACAGATCAACTATGTGTTCCGGTACTACCCGATCCCCAGCCACTACAACTCGATGAACGCCGCCCTCGCGGTGGAAGCGGCCGCCCAGCAGGACCGGGTCGAGGACATGTATCACCGCATGTTCGAGACGCAAGCCGAGTGGGGCGAGCAGCAAGTCTCCAAAGCGGACCTGTTCCGCAGCTTCGCCGAGGACCTAGGCCTGGACATGGCCGCCTACGATCAGGCTGTCGCGGACCCTGCCACCCGGGAGCGGGTCGAGGAAGACTTCGCCGAAGGGCAGCAGATGGGTGTGCAGGGCACGCCGACCTTCTTCCTCGACGGCGAAAAGCTCGAGCTCACCCAGCTGACGGATCTCACCGATGCTCTCGACCGCGCCCTCGCTGACTGACACGCCGACAGACGCCGCCCCCTCCGCACGAAGGGGGGTGCCGTTGTGGGCGGCGATCCTCGTCGCCGCGGCCGCTGGTGGGCTCCTGGACCTGTCCTTCCCCGCCGTGGGGTGGTGGCCGCTCGCGTTCGTGAGCATCACGATCGCGCTGTGCACGATGATCGGCCGCAGCATCGGTGGCGCATTCCTGGTCGGCACGGCCTTCGGTTCCGCGTTCTACTTCACCCACCTGATGTGGGTTGGGACCTTCCTCGGACCCGTCCCCTGGGTGGCGTTGGCAGGCCTGGAAACGGTACTATTCGGGGTCGGTGCGATCCCTCTCGCCCTCGCGTACCGGTGGACCGACCGCGACCGCGACCACGGACGTAGCGGCCTGTGGTGTCTCGGGGTGCCGTTGCTCGTGGCGGGGTTGTGGAGCGTGCGGGAGCTCGCGATGGGGTCCTGGCCATACTCAGGGTTCCCGTGGGCGCGGATCGGGATGACCCAGGCGAACGGCCCAATGCCGGAGGCGGCGTCCTGGGTCGGGGTGACCGGGCTGACCTTCCTGATCGTCACCGCGTGCGCGTGCCTCGTGCAGTGGTGGC
>NZ_MKRU01000072.1:8128-10824 GCF_001897985.1 Microbacterium sp. 69-7
CCGCGGGAATCGTGACCGCCCTGGTGATCGTCCCGCAGTTCCCGACCGGGGATGTCGGCCGGTTGGACATCGGATGGGTGCAGGGCAACGGGCCCTCCGGGTACTTCGACGACCGTGCCCCAGGGGATGTGCTTGCCGCGCAGACGGCCGCGACCGAACCCCTGGTGGGAGAACGCATGGATCTGCTGGTGTGGCCCGAGGGTGCCGTCGACAGCGACCCCCTTACCGACCCGGCCACCGCTCGACGCCTCAACAATCTCGTCGCCCGGGTCGGCGCCCCGCTACTGACCAACGCCGCCACCGCGCGCGGCGGTGACGTGTTCAACACCTCGATGCTGTGGGACGGGCAGGGCACCCCGCAGTTGCATGACAAGGTCAACCCCGTCCCGTTTGGCGAGTACGTCCCGGACCGGTGGTTCTACGAGCGGATCGCGCCCGACCTGATCGGAATGATCCAACGCGAATACACCCCCGGACAGAACCCCCCGTTCGTGACCGTCGACGGGGTGAAAGTCGGACTGGCGATCTGCTTCGACGTCATCTACGACGCCGTCATCTGGGACGGCGCCCGCCAGGGCGCTCAGGTCTACGTGTTTCAGACCAACAACGCCGATTTCCGCGGCACCGACGAGAATCTTCAACAGCTCGCGTTCGCCCGGATGCGTGCGATCGAGACCGGCCGTGCCGTGGTGAACGTCTCCACCGTCGGCACCAGCCAAGTCATCGCCCCGGACGGGCAGATCATCGACGGTGCCGGGGTCGACCAGGCGGCTGCGGCGATCACCCGCGTTCCGCTGCGCGAGGGCCTCACCCCCGCCGTCATGCTCGGCGGTGCTCTCACCGCCCTGATCGCCCTCAGTGCGATCACGGGTTTAACCATCGCTGGATTCAGACACCGGCGCTATCACTACCGACCCCAAACCGCACGAGGAGCGACCGATGCCTGACCCCGAATCCCTTACCTTCGACAGCATCTCCCTGCTGGTGGTGTGGACGGCAATCGCCGTGTACCTCCTCGCGTTCGTGGCCTACGCCATCGACCTCGCGCAACGATCGGTGCGCCGCGACGAGGTCCAGCGGGCCCGCGCACTCGTGACCGCGGGCGGCGGAGACACACACAGCGGAGCGGGCGTTGGACGCACCGCGCTGAATGAGGTCCGCACCCGTCCGGAGCAGCGGCAGCGTCTGCTCTGGGCGCGCATCGGCACCGTCCTGACCGGGTTCGCGTTCGTCTTCCACCTTGCTGGGACCATCGGGCGAGGGCTCGCCGCGGAACGGGTCCCGTGGGCCAACATGTACGAGTTCGCGCTCACCGGGACATTACTGATCGTCGCCGTCTACCTGATCGTGCTCCGCAGATACGACTTACGCTTCCTGGGCTCCTTCCTCATCGGCATGGTCGCGTTGCTCCTCGGCGGGGCGACTCTTGCGTTCTATGTCGAAGTCACCCCGCTGATGGACCCGCTCAAAAGCGTGTGGCTCATCATCCACGTCTTCGTAGCCTCGCTCGGCACGGCCCTGTTCGCGATCTCCTGCGGTCTCTCCGCCACGCAACTCCTGCAAGCCCGACGAGAACGACGGGCGTCAGGAAAGGGTGGTGAGGACGCGAAGCGGTCCGGCCTGGGGTATCTGCGCACGCTTCCCACCGCGGAGGCACTGGAGTCTCTGGCGTACCGGTTCGCGATCGTCGGGTTCATCTTCTGGACCTTCACCCTGATCGCCGGATCAATCTGGGCCAACGACTCCTGGGGTCGCTACTGGGGATTCGACACTAAGGAAGTCTGGACCTTCGTGATCTGGGTTCTTTACGCCGGCTACATCCACGCCCGCGCAACCCGTGGCTGGCGGGGAACCCGATCCGCATGGCTGTCGATTATCGGCTTCACCGCCGTCCTGTTCAACTTCACCATCGTCAACATGTTCTTCAAAGGCCTGCACGCCTACTCCGGCCTCACCTGACCTCTACCACTTGACAGGATTACCGCATGCCCACACCGTTGCTCGTTTCGGAGCTTCGCAATATCTCCCCATGGCCGTCTGTGCAAATGGACTGCACCTGGCGGCGTTGCCAAAGTCTCCCCTCCGTGGGCCGAGGCGCACAATGATGCGCAGTCGGAGCCGGAGGCTAGCCGTCGCGTGCCTAGTCGCGCTCACCATGGCTCTCGTAGACCAGGGCACGAAGGCCATGGCGCTCGGGCAGCTGAGCGAGGAACAACGCATTCCGCTGATCGGCGACCTGCTGGGCCTGCAACTGGCATTCAACCCCGGCACGATCATGTCTCTCGGATCAAACAGCACATGGGTGTTCACCGTGATCGGAATCGCGGCAGCGATCGTGCTGTTCTATGCCGCCTGGCGGGCGACCTCCATGGCGTGGGCGATCGCGATCGGATTCGTCTGGGGTGGAGCGGTCGGCAACCTCATCGACCGCCTATTCGCCCCTCCCGGATTCGGTCACGGCCACGTCACCGACTTCCTCGCCTATGGCAACCTCTTCATTGGAAACCTCGCCGACATCTTCATCGGAATCGGCGTCGGCCTCGGTATCCTCCAGATGCTCCGCAGCCACCGATCCCAGTTGCGCTCCAGGGGCTTGACCCCTGATCTTGGACACGCTGATTCCAGCACGATGCTGGGGAAGCGAGAATCTGAGGGATGGCAAGGAAGAACTACACGGACGAGTTCCGGCAGCGTGC
>NZ_MKRU01000073.1:0-8396 GCF_001897985.1 Microbacterium sp. 69-7
GTCCTGCAGCGCTGCCGCCGCGACCGGCAGCGGATCGGCGAACTGCCGGCCCGCGGCCTCACCCGCCGCGGCGTCGACGTCCTCCCCGTCGAGCACCTCGGCGAGCGAGCGCGCCTCGGCCGCGGCGTCGGATGTGGCGCGCGTCTCCAGGATCGTGACGGTACGACCCGCAGCAGCGAAGGCAGCCGCCAGACCACTGCGCTCCGCCTGCCCGATGGCATCGTCCGAAGCGGTCAGAACGAGCACGGACGAGAGGTCGCTGCCGCCCAGCACCCCGAGATTGGCGACGGTCTCGTCGAAGGCGACGGACTCGTCCTCGTCGTCCGAACGCCTCCAGCGGCGACGGCGGGGGATGCGCCCGACGACACGGATGCCGACGAGCCGCCGCACGTCGGAGATGGTGATGACGTTGCGGTTGGTCACCGTGCGATACACGGCGACGATCCCGCCGACCGCCAGCCCGACGATCAGTCCGAGCCCGACGATCGCGAGCGTCTGCGGAGACACCGGCGCGAGCGGTTCGACCGCCGGCAGCACCACGGTGAGGTTCACCTGGTAGCGCTCATCGGCGTCGGAGTTCTCCGTCGACTGGATGAGTTTCGACAGGTGCGCTGCGGCCGCATTCGCGACCGCCGCGCTGAGCTGCGCAGTGGGAGCCTCGGCGCGCACGACGAGCAGCACGGTGTCGGTCGTGTTGTCCGCCGACACCATCTTTCGCAGGTCGCGATCGCTGTACTCGTCGGCGGAGAGGTGCAGATCGCTGCGGATGCCGGCGATGACCTCCGGACTGTCGACGAGCTCCGGATACGAACGGATCCGCGCGAGGCTGAACTGGTTGCGCTCGAACAGCGACGCTTCCTTCGAGTCCACCTGCAGCATCAACGTCGACGTCGATGCGTACGTCTCCGGCAACAGCTTCGCGATGCCGTAGGCGCCACCCGCGCCCAGCAGCGCGAAGATCAGGACCAGCAACCAACCTTCGCGGAGTATCCGCGCGTACGGGACGTCCTCCATGCTCCCCACCCCCCAAGATGAGCCCGAGCGCCGGACGTACCCCTGTTCCCCCGCCCGACGCCTTCGTGCTGCGCCGAACCTACCACCAGTCGGCGCTGCCTGCCGAGCCTTCTCAGCCGGTTGAGAGGATCACGGTGCCGACGGCGTGTTCGCGGCGATCCAGCGCAGGGCGACTCCGCCGAGCGCGGATGCCGCGGCGAGGGCGAACGGAATGAGGGCCGGACTGCCGCCGACGAGGACGATCACGACCGTCAGCACCAGACCGAGAAGAGTGTCGCTGAGGCGAACCATAAAGACCACCCGCTGACGTCCGGCGACGGCGCTGAGCGCGCCGTAGGGCGTGACCACCGCGACCGAAAGCCCGAACACGAGCCACGCCACGAGCATCGTCGGATCGAACGCGACACCGAACGCCAGCGGACCCAGCCACGGTCCGAGTCCGAGCGCCACCGCGCTCATCAGAACGGTCGCGCCGACGAGCACGACCACGACGCGGTCCGCCTCTCGCAGCGAGTCGAACCGGCCCTCGCGCCGATGGTCGGCGAAGCGGACGAAGAGGAACGACGACAGGCCGCCGACGACCAGGAGGAGAGGGGAGGTGTAGGTGCGTGCCGCCTCGAGCATGCCGACGGCGGCCGCGCCGGTGGCCGCAAGCACGACCACACGCACGCCAGTCAGCATCGCCGGCCGCAGGGTCTGCTGCAGCCCTCGCCAGGCCCCGTAACCCCAGACGGTGCGCAGGTTTGCACCCCGCCAGCCGACCAGGACGCGTTCCGATCGGGGAACCAGACGCCACCCGACGATCGCGCCGATGGTCTGCCCGGCGGCGATGGCACCGAGGAAAGCACCGAGCGAGAGTGCCTGCACGGCCGCCGCCCCGGCGAGCACCGCGAGGCTGACGACGAAGCCGGTCAGATCGGCGGCGATCACTCGCGGGAAAGCGTAGCCCGCCATGAGGAGGCGGCGGACGATCTCCTCGACCACGAAGGCGATCATCGCGAGCGCGAACAGTCCCGCTTCGGCAGGGCTGGCGAAGCCGCTGGCTGCGGCCGCGGCGGCGGCGAGCGCCGCACTGGTCGCCGCCGCGATCGCGAGCCAGACCTCGAGTCCGGCGCGGATCCGTCGGTCCGCGCGATCCAGCACGATGAGCGCGTCTCCGACGAGCCCCGTGACGACGCCGGACGCCAACACGATCACGCCGTAGAGGATCGCGAAGCGTCCGTAGTCGGCGATGCCGAGCAGGCGTGCGACGAGGATCTGCAGCGCCAAGCTCACCGCCGCCTGAGCCGCTTGCGCGGCGATCGCCCCCAACGCCTTCCGCTTCACGCGCGCCCCTTCCCCCGGCCCCATCTTGCCCGACGGTGCGCCGGGGCGGCAGCCTTCCTGCGGTTGGCGCTGCCGTCGCGGTGCGCGCCACTGTCGCCTCGTGCGCACCTGCGGTAATGTGCAGACGTGGGCCGGGGGGCCCGCATCGAGCCGGGGGGCTCGAACCGGACCGGCGCTCGTCGTCGGGCTCGGATCATGTCGAGAGCTGGGGGAGCTCGCTATGGCTGTGTCGATCGGCTATGCCGCAGGTGCGTTCGATCTGTTTCACATCGGACACTTGAACATCCTTCGCCATGCGAAGGAACAATGTGACCTCCTGATCGCGGGTGTGGTCAGTGATGAGATGCTGCGTGAGGTCAAGGGCGTGGAACCGTTCGTTCCGACGGTCGAGCGCGCGCAGATCGTGCGCGACATCCGCTACGTCGACCATGTCCACATCGAGACGGTGCCCGACAAGCTCGAGGTGTGGCGCGAGGTCGGCTTCACTCATTTCTTCAAAGGTGATGACTGGCGCGGCACGGAGAAGGGTCTGCGCCTGGAGCGCGAGTTCGCGGCCGTCGGCGTGCAGGTCGTCTACTTTCCCTACACCGCGCACACGTCGAGCTCGCAGCTGCGACGCGCGCTGGACGCGGCCATCGTGGCGAAGGACGAACGTCGCGGCATCCGCTCGGACGTCGGGTGAGCACCCCCCGAGCGGAGGGAATCTGCGACGAAAGTCGAAGAGAAACCCCGCCGACCTGGTCATTTCTGCTGCGTGACACCCCGTCCCCCTAGAATGAGCGCGGCGCGGGGGCGCGCCGTCCACCTTGGGGGTTGTTTTCATGGGTTTCGTGCATCGCCACCGCGGCCTCATCCGCGCGCTCACCATCGGCGTGGTCCTGACGGCGACGGCGAGCTTCGCCGGCTGCGCCACGGAGAACACGGATGCCGCGACGTCGCCGACGCCGGCCACGCACACGCCCTCACCTTCCCCGACCCCCACGCCGCTCACCCCGGCTCAAGCGCTCCTGGCGGCGCATGCCGATGTCCCGGGAGCGTGCGCGGTCAGCTTCAGCATCGGCGGCACGACGCTCGAGCCGCAGCTGCAGGTGCAGGACCGCCTGTACGACCACCTGCCGATCCCGCGGGCCGCCGGCCGCGTGTTCGCAGGCTGGTACGCCGACGCGGCGACGGCGGCCGCGGCATCCGCCGATCCCGCTGCACATGCCGGCAGTCCCGCGACGCGGATCAACGGCTCGAGGCCGGTCGCCTGCACCGCCCACCAGCAGACGCTCTACGGCGCGTGGACGACGACGGATGCCGTGGCCGCCGCCAAGGCGCGCGTGCCGATCCTCATGTACCACCAGTTCACCGCGAAGCCCGAGGGCGAGTCCGGCTGGCTGCGCGGCAACTACGCGTACATCGAGGACTACCGCGCCCAGATGCAGTACATCAAGGATCAGTCCTTCTATCTGCCCACCTGGGACGAGCTGAGCGCGTTCATCGACGGCGCGCTCTACCTGCCCGACCATGCGGTGATCATCACCGATGACGACGCCGATCCGAGCTGGCTCACGATGGCCTCGCCGATCAACGAGCAGCTCCAGCTCATGGCGACCTCCTTCGTGATCACGGGCTCGGGGGTGCCGGCACAGAACCGCTTCATCCTGCAGCGGTCCCACACGCACGACATGCATCACGCGGGAGCCAACGGCAAGGGCCAGATGGTGAACCTGACCGCTCCCGAGATCGCCGCAGACATGACCGCCTCGGCGGCCGCGCTGGGCGGCGTCAAGGAAGTGATGGCGTACCCGTACGGGCACAACAACGAGACCTCGCACGAGGGCCTGCGCCAGGCGGGCTTCGAGATGGCCCGCACGATCGAACAGGGCTACGTCTCGGTGGGCAGCGACAAGCTCACCCTCCCCTGCGTGCGCATCAACTACGGCATGGGCGTCGCCGCTCTCAAGAAGCAGATCGGCTGACGCCGGCGCGAGAGCCGCAGAGACCAGAAAGAACTGACAGAGCACGCACAGGAGTTGCCCAACTCCGCCTCGGTAGGCTGAGACGGTTCTGTCCCTGACCGATCGCGAGCGCATCCCCATGGATCTTTCCGTCATCGTTCCCACCTTCAACGAAGGCGGGAACGTCGCAGAGCTGGTCCGCCGCATCGGTGCGGCTCTCCACGACGTCGACTTCGAGGTCGTCTTCGTCGACGACTCCACCGACGACACGCCCGCGACCATCCAGGCCGTCGCCGCAGCGACGGAGTTCCCGGTGCGACTGATCCATCGCGATGAGCCGGAGGGCGGATTGAGCGGTGCGGTCCTCGAGGGCTTCCGCAACGCCCAGGCCCGCTGGTGCCTGGTCATGGACGGCGACCTGCAGCATCCGCCTGAGGACATCCCGCGCATGCTCGACCGCGCCGCCCTCGGCGACGTCGACATCGTCGTCGCCTCGCGCTACGTCGCGGGCGGCACGGCCGGCGGCCTCGCCGGAGCGACGCGCACCGCGGTCTCGCGCACCTCGACGCTGCTCACGAAGGCGATGTTCCCGCGGAAGCTCCACGGCTGCACCGACCCGATGACCGGCTTCTTCCTGGTCGACCGCGACACCGTCGACCTCGACGACCTGCGGCCCCGCGGCTTCAAGATCCTGCTCGAGATCCTCGCGCGCCGCCAGATGCGCATCGGTGAGATCCCGTTCGCGTTCGCGACGCGCTTCGCCGGCGAATCCAAGGCCACCTTCAGTCAGGGCATGCGCTTCCTCACGCAGCTGGCCATGCTCCGCTTCGGCCGCATGTCGGCGTTCGCGCTCGTCGGCGGCGTCGGTGCGATCGCGAACCTCGTCATCATGTGGGGTCTCGTCCACCTGGGGATGAACTACGTCTCCGCGGCGATCATCGCCAGCGAAGTGACGATCATCGGCAACTTCCTGCTGCTGGAGTACCTCGTCTTCGCCGACATGCGCTCCGAGTCCGGAGCGATGTGGATGCGATTCCTCAAGTCGTTCGCGTTCAACAACGTCGAAGCGGTCGTGCGCATCCCGATCATCCCCCTGCTCGTGCAGGGCGCCCACATCCCGAGCGTGCTGGCCGCGGCCATCACCCTTGCGGCGGCGTTCGTCGTGCGCTTCGTCTATCACGCGCTCTGGGTCTACGCGCCCAAGCGCAAGGCGACCGCGCGTATCGTCACCCCGGCCGTGGCCCGCGCCGGCGAGCGTACCCTGGAATCATGACGTCCGAGAAGACTCCGATCACGATGTTCGGCGCCGACTGGTGCCGCGACTGCATCCGCACGAAGAAGCAGCTCGACGAGCTGGGTGTCGAATACACGTACGTCGACCTGGTGGCCGACCCCGCCGCCGCGGACGTCGCCCGCGAGATCTCCGGCCGCACGAACATCCCCGTCGTCGTGTACCCGGACGCGTCTCACCACGTCGAGCCGTCGAACGCCGACGTCGAGTCGAAGCTGCGCGAGCTCTCCCTGATCTGACGCTCGACGGCGACAGGGCGCGGCATCGCGTCGCACGTTTCCGGGAACCGCGTCTCATCCGGTCGTAAGCTGGAGGCCCGCGCGCGAGCGCGACCACCGCTTCGAAGGAGAACGCCGTGACCGCAGAAGCTCCGAGCACAGCGAAACGATCCCCCGCCGCGCCCGCCCTGGCCGAGGACGTGCGCGACCAGCTGGATGCCGCGATCACGGCCCTTCGCGCCGGGCAGCGCGCCTGGAGCGCTCTCACTCTCGCGCAACGTCGCACGCTGCTGCAGCGCGTCCGCGTCGCGACGTCCGCGGTCGCGGCCGAATGGGCCGACGCGGCATCCGTGTCGAAGGGCCTGCCGCCCGGGCACCCGCTTCGGGGCGAAGAGTGGCTGTCGGGGCCGTACGCAGCCATCGTCGCCCTCGACGCCTACGCCGACACCCTCCGCGCCCTCTCCATCGGACGCTCGCCGGTGGACGGTGTCCGCCTCAGCGCGGCGCCCGGCGACCGCACCGTGGTGCACACCTCGCCGCTGTCGGCCACCGACGCCCTGCTGCTGTCGGGCTATGCCACCGAGGTCTGGCTGCAGCCGGGAGTGGATGCCGCGACGGCGCGACGAGAGGCGGGGCTCGCACAGCTCGATCCGGCGAGCGCGGGCGGCGTCGGGCTCGTGCTGGGCGCCGGCAACATCACCTCCATCCCCTACCTCGACGTGCTGTACGAGCTGCTGGCGTCGAACCGGGTCGCTCTGCTGAAGGTCAATCCGACGCAGGACGCGCTGGTGTCCGTCTGCGAGCGCGCGCTGGCACCGCTCATCGAGCCCGGGTTCCTGCGGATCGTCCGCGGCGGCGGCGATGTGGGCGCCTACCTCACCCAGCATCCGGAGATCGACCACGTCCACATCACCGGATCGGAGGCGACGTTCCGCTCCATCGTGTGGGGTCCCTCGCACACCCCCGCCGCGGCGGGTGCCGCCACACGCCGCCGCCGTGAAGGCAGGCCGCTGCTGAAGAAGCCGATCACGGCGGAACTGGGCGGGGTCTCGCCGATCATCGTCGTGCCGGGCCGGTGGTCGGACGCCGACCTGCGCTTCCAGGCCGAGCACGTCGTCACCATGCGCCTGCACAACAGCGGCCACAACTGCATCGCCGGCCAGGTCGTGCTGCTCTCGGACGACTGGGCGCAGCGCGACGCGTTCCTCGACGCGTTGCGCACGGCGTACGACCGCGCGCCGTCCCGCCCCGTCTGGTATCCGCAGAGTCAGGGCAAGCTCGACGCTGCCCGCACGTCGTACCCGGATGCCGCGTGGTGCGGCGGCGGCACACGCGCCCTCATCGAGACGACCCCGTCCGACGCGCAGGCCCTCGAGACGACGGAGTACTTCTCGCCGGTTCTCGGGGTGGTGGCCCTGCGCGGGACGGGCCAGGAGTTCCTCGACAACGCCGTCGCCCATGCCAACGAACGACTCGTGGGCACTCTCGGTGCCAACGTGCTGATCGATTCCGAGACGCAGCGGGCTCTGGGCGACGGGTTCGAGAGGGCTCTCGCCGACCTCCGCTACGGAACGGTCGCGGTCAATGCGTGGACGGCCTTCGGCTTCCTCACCCCGACCGCCACCTGGGGCGCCTTCCCCGGCGGCACCCTCGACGACGCCCCGAGCGGCATGGGCGTCGTGCACAACGCCCTGCTGCTCGACCACGTCGAACGCACGGTCGTGCGGGGGCCGTTCCGGCCTTTCCCGCGCTCGGCGTCGTCGGCCGTCCGAGGCTACGGGCTTTCGGTGCTGCCGAAGCCCCCGTGGTTCGTCACCTCGCGCACGGGCGCTGCCGTCTGCGAGGGATTCACCCGCTTCCGCATCGACGGCAATCCGGCCAAGATGGCGCTCACCCTCGTCAAGGCCTTCGGCGCATGAGCCCGCGACGGCCGGCGACGGGCGGCGCCCTCGACGCCGACTATGTGATCGTCGGAGCGGGTTCGGCGGGCGCCGCGCTCGCGGCCCGACTCACGGAAGACCCCGCCGTCAGCGTGCTGCTGCTCGAAGCCGGCCCCACCGATGCCGCCCTCGAGCTGCACGTGCCGGCGGCATTCTCGACGCTGTTCCGCGGTCGCTACGACTGGAACTACGACACGGTCCCCCAGCGGGAGCTCGAGGGGCGCACGATCTACTGGCCGCGCGGCAAGACCCTGGGCGGATCGTCATCGCTGAACGCCATGATGTGGATCCGCGGGTTCGCGGCCGACTACGACGCGTGGGCGGAGGGCTCCGGCGACCCGTGGTCGTGGGACGCCCTCGCCCCGTACTTCGTGCGGGCGGAGGCCACCCAGGACGCCGCCGATGCCACCCAGGGCACCCGGGGCCCGCAGTCCGTCGAACACCAGCGCGACCCCCGTCCGCACACGGCCGCCTTCCTCCAGGCGGCGCGCGAGCTGCGGCATCCCGTGACGCCGCCGAACCTCCCGACGAGGCAGGGCTTCTCGCAGACGATGGTCACGCAGCATCGCGGAGCCCGGGCTTCGACCGCCGACGCCTACCTGCGTCCGGCGCGCAGGCGCCGGAACCTCCGCGTGCTCACCGACGCGCTGGTGCGGCGGGGCAC
>NZ_MKRU01000073.1:8418-15405 GCF_001897985.1 Microbacterium sp. 69-7
TGAGGTCATCCTCTGCGGGGGCGCGATCAACACCCCGCAGCTTTTGATGCTGAGCGGCATCGGGCCCGAGGATCACCTCGTCTCCCACGGCATCCCCGTGCGCGTGGACGCACCGCAGGTGGGCCAGAATCTCCAGGATCATCTCGTCGCCGGTCTCGCGCCCGCGGCGCGCGGCGGAACGCTGTACGGAGCGCGGCGGCCCGCTCAGCTCGCGCGCTATGTGAGCGCCCGGCGCGGCATGCTGAGCTCCAACGTCGCCGAAGCCTACGGCTTCGTGCGCACGGCCGTGGCCGATCGCACGGGCGCGCCCGCCGACCTGCCCGACATCGAGATCATCTTCGCGACGGCGCCGTACGTCGGCGAAGGCCTGGTACCGCCGCCCGCGGAGGGCATCACGGTGGGCGCGATCCTGCTGCAGCCGCGGAGTCGCGGTACCATCCGCCTCGCCTCCAGCGACCCGACGGATGCCGCGATCATCGATCCCGCGTATCTGACCGACCCCGCAGGCATCGACGCCGAGACCCTGCGCGCCGGCCTCGCGGAGTGCGAGCGCCTCATCGAGGCCCCGGCACTGCGCGCCGTGACGACGGGCGGCTGGGTGCAGCCGGTCGGTGGCGAGCGCATGAGCGCGGCGGAGCGGATCGAGCTGTCTCTGCGGCGCTACTCCCACACGCTCTACCATCCGGTCGGGACGGCGCGGATGGGGCTCGACGCGGCATCCGTCGTCGACCCCGAGCTGCGGGTGCGGGGCGTCGACGGCCTGCGGGTCGCGGACGCGTCGGTCATGCCGACGGTCATCCGCGGGCACACGAACGCGCCCGCCATCGTCATCGGCGAGCGCGCCGCCGATCTGATCCGCGGCATCTGAGCGCACGGATCGGATCAGCGGGCGATCGAGATCAGCGCCCGGCGCGTCGCGGTCCGCCGTTCTGGCGGACGACGGAGCCGACCATGAGCTTTCCGCCGCCGGTGCCACCGCCGTGCGAGGCACGACGGCCGGTGGCGCGGGCGTTTCCGGATGCCGCGGGCTGCGCCGACCGCTCGGCAGGGCGGTGGTCGCGAGCAGGACGCTGCTCGCGCCCGGCGGCGGAGCGCTCGGCGGCGGAGCGCTCGGCGGCCGGACGACCGGAACGGTCGGTGCGGGGCTGACCCGCCTGCGCTCCCTGACCGGCGCCGCGGCCACCACGGCCGCCCTGACCACGAGCGCCGCCCTGGCCCTGGGCGCCTTCGCGCGCGGCGCGCTTGCGCTGCGCGTTCGCTCCCTGGCTGCGACCGCCGCCGCCCTGGCCACGGCCGGGCTGCTCGGACTTCGGCGCGGGCGCGACGTAGGGGGCGACCTCGCCGACGAGCGCGGTGACCTGCGGGGAGGTCGGCGTCACGGGCACGGGGGTCGCGGTGATCGCCGCCTTGCGCAGGAGGTCCTTGACGTCCTTCTCCTGACCGGGAAGCACGAGGGTGACGACCGAGCCCTCGGCGCCGGCGCGGGCGGTACGGCCCGAACGGTGCAGGTACGCCTTGTGCTCCATGGGCGGGTCGACGTGGATGACGAGTTCGACGTCGTCCACGTGCACGCCGCGCGCCGCCACGTCGGTCGCGACGAGCACCTTGGCAGCGCCGGAGCTGAAGGCGGCGAGGTTGCGGTCGCGCGCCGGCTGCGACAGGTTGCCGTGCAGGTCGACCGCCGGAATGCCCTGCGCGGTCAGCTGCTGGGCGAGCTTCTTGGCGTGGTGCTTGGTGCGCATGAAGAGGATGCGACGGCCGGTGCCCGACGCGAGCGTACGCACGAGCTCCTTCTTCTCCTCGACGCCGCCGACGTGGAACACGTGGTGGGTCATCGCGGCGACGGGCGAGTTCGCCTCGTCGACGGAGTGGAGGACCTCGTTCTGCAGGAAGCGCTTCACGAGCTTGTCGACGCCGTTGTCCAGCGTCGCACTGAACAGCAGACGCTGGCCGTCGCGCGGGGTCTTGTCGAGAATGCGCGTGACCGACGGCAGGAACCCGAGGTCGGCCATGTGGTCGGCCTCGTCGATGACGGTGATCTCCACGGCATCCAGCTTGACGAAGCCCTGCGAGATGAGGTCTTCGAGACGGCCGGGGCACGCGACGATGATGTCGACGCCGGCCTTGAGCGCGGCGACCTGGCGGTTCTGGTTGACGCCGCCGAAGATGGTGGTCGTCGTCATGCCGTACGCGGCGGCGAGGGGCTCGAGGGTCGCGTTGATCTGCGTCGCGAGCTCACGGGTGGGCGCGAGCACCAGACCGAGCACTCGGCCGGAGCGGCGGGTGCCGCCGGCGAGGGGACCGCCGAGGCGCGCGGCGAGCGGGATGGAGAAGGCGAGCGTCTTGCCCGAACCGGTCTTGCCGCGGCCGAGCACGTCACGACCGGCGAGTGTGTCGGGCAGGGTGTCGACCTGGATGGGGAACGCGGTGGTCTTGCCGTCCTTCGCGAGGACGTCGAGGAGGGGGGCGGGCACGCCGAGCGCGCCGAAGGTGATGTCAGACATGGTGGTGTTTCTGGGCACGGGGGCCCGGATCGGTGGCCTCTGCGCGGATGCGCACAGGGTCGCCGTACGAAGAATGTCAGCCGATCATCCGGTCAGAACCGGGCGGCGAGGGAAGCGTTCTACGACGCGAGAGGCACCCGAGTGGTGCCGCAAGTGGTTCCAGCCTACCAGCGCCGCCGGTTCTCCGGCGGCGGAGGCCACGGCATCCACCCCGCCGGTGTCCCACTTTCTGTCGCCCGCACCCCGCTCGGGAGACAGAAAGTGGGACACCCGCCGCCGAAAGTGGGACACGGCGTGCGGGAGTGGGGTGTCAGGTGGCGAAGCGGTCGGTCGCGGCGCGCAGGGCGCGGGCGATGCCCGGCTCGGATGCCGCGTGGCCGGCGTCGTCGACGACGACGAACTCGGCCTCCGGCCAGGCCCGGTGCAGATCCCACGCCGTCATGATCGGCGTGCAGATGTCGTACCGGCCCTGCACGATGACCGCGGGGATGCCGCGGATCGCGCCGACGTCGTCGATGAGCTGCCCTTCGCGCAGCCACCCGCCGTGCATGAAGTAGTGGTTCTCGATGCGCGCGAACGCGACCGCGGTGGCCGCATCGGTCATCGAGGCGACGAGGTCCGGGTCGGGATGCAGCGTCAGCGTCGACATCTCCCACGTGGTCCACGCGATCGCGGCCGGCTCGTGGACGGCGGGATCCGGGTCGGTGAGCCGGCGATGATACGCCTCGATCAGCCGCGAGCGCTCCAGAACCGGGATCGGTGCCAGATAGCTCTCCCACCGGTCGGGGAAGATCGCCGCGGCGCCCCCCTCGTAGAACCATTCCAGCTCGTGCCGCCGCAGGGTGAAGACGCCGCGCAGGACGATCTCGCTCACGGCATCCGGGTGGCATTGGGCGTAGGCCAGCGCGAGCGCCGAGCCCCACGAGCCGCCGAAGACCTGCCACGTCTCGATGCCGAGGTTGCGTCGCAGCAGCTCGATGTCGGCGACCAGGTGCCAGGTGGTGTTGAAGCGCGGGTCGGCGTCGGGCGCGCTCATGTGGGGCGTGGACTTTCCGCAGCCGCGCTGGTCGAACAGCACGATCCGGTACTTCTCCGGGTCGAAGAACCGCCGGTGCCACGGGGAGGTGCCCGAACCGGGACCCCCGTGCAGGAACACGACCGGCTTGCCGTCGGGGTTGCCGGACTGCTCCCAGTAGACGCGCTGCCCGTCGCCGGCCAGCAGGTATCCGCTCTCGTACGGCTCGATGTCGGGGTAGAGGATGTCGTCCAGGTGGGCGGGGCCGTTCACAGTTCTCCTCCCGACACCGAGAAGGTGTCACAGGCTCCGAGCCCGTTCTGATACCCCGCCGTGAACCAGCGCTGCCGCTGGGCGCTCGAGCCGTGGGTCCAGGTCTCGGGGTTGACGCGGCCCGACTGGGCCTGGATGTTGTCGTCGCCGACGGTGGCCGCGGCGTCCAACGCGTCGCGCAGTTCCGCGTCGGTGGGCCGCTGGAGGTAGGCGACACCGTTGACGTCCTTCGCCTCCGTCGCGTCGGCGATCCACGCGCCGGCGTAGCAGTCGGCCTGCAGTTCGGTGCGCACCCCGTTGCTGGCCGGGCCGGTCCCGTCGTTCGGGTAGCGGTCCATGATGCCGGTCAGCTGCTGGATGTGGTGACCGTACTCGTGGGCGAGGACATACAGCTGGGCGAGGCTGCCGGCCTGCGCGCCGAACTGGCTGCGCAGCACGCCGAAGAACGTCGGGTCGACGTAGATGGTCTCCTCGGGCGGGCAGTAGAACGGGCCCGTCGCGTTCGAGGCGGTGCCGCAGCGGGTCGAGGCGGCACCGTCGACGATGATCAGCTGCGGCGCACGGTAGCCCTGCACGTGCGTGGACCAGTACCCGTCGAGCGCCTTCTGCCCGAAGACCAGGCGGCAGTCGTCGTTCGCGTTGGCGTCCGCGCCGGTGTCGCAACCCTGGATCGCCGAGTCCTGCGCGGTGCCGCCGGCGCCGCCGAGCAGGCTCGTGACGTCGCCGCCGGTGAAGAGGATGAGCAGCAGCACGGCGATGCCGCCGAGCCCGGCGAGACCGCCGCCGGCGACGGCTGCGGTACCTCCCCCGCGGCCTCGTCGCCGTGCGGTCGTGCCTCCCAGCTCTGCATTGCTGTTGAACGTCATGCCCCACCGTATCGTCCCGTGACGCGTCGCCGTAGGCTCGAGACATGGATGCCACGACAGTCACCGTGACCGGGGCCGGCGGACAGATCGGCTACGCGCTGCTGTTCCGCATCGCCGCCGGCGACATGCTGGGAGCCGGCCGCCCGGTGCGACTGCGCCTGCTGGAGATCCCCCAGGGGCTCAAGAGCGCAGAGGGCGCGGCGCTCGAGCTGCAGGACTGCGCCTTCCCGCTGCTCGCCGATGTCGAAATCACCGACGACCCGCGCATCGCCTTCGACGGAGCGAACCTCGCAATGCTCGTCGGGGCGCGCCCGCGCGGCGCCGGCATGGAGCGCGCCGACCTGCTCGCGGCCAACGCGGGCATCTTCGGACCGCAGGGCGCGGCGCTCAACGAGGTCGCCGCCGGCGACATCCGCGTCCTGGTGGTGGGAAACCCCGCGAACACGAACGCGCTGATCGCCGCGGCGGCCGCGCCCGACATCCCGGGCGAACGCTTCGCCGCACTGACTCGGCTGGATCACGATCGGGCCCTCGCCCAGCTCGCCGCCGCTCTGGAGGCGCCCGTGGCGGCGGTGCAGGGCGTCGCCATCTGGGGCAACCATTCCGCGACGCAGTTCCCGGACGTCGCCCACGCGAGCGTGGACGGTCGTCCGGTGCTCGACGCGCTGGCGGAGAAGCTCGGCGGGGCGGATGCCGCGGCATCCTGGCTCGACGACGTCTTCGTGCCCCGCGTCGCCAAGCGCGGGGCGGAGATCATCTCGGTGCGCGGCTCGTCGTCGGCGGCCTCCGCGGCCAACGCCGCGATCTCCCACGTCCACGATCTCGTCCATGGCACGGCGAACGAGTGGACCTCGGCGGCGGTGCTGTCGCACGGCGAGTACGGGGTGCCGGCGGGGCTGTACTCCTCGGCACCCGTCACGAGCGATGGCACGGCTTTCCGCGTCGTGGAAGGGCTCGACCTCGACGCTCGCGGCCGCGCCCGCCTGGACGTCTCCGTCGCCGAGCTCGTCGCCGAGCGCGACGCGGTGCGGGCCCTCGGCGTGATCTGAGCCGACCGTGACCGACCTCACGTGGCTGATCGCCGGCATCGCGGTCATCGGCGTCTCGACGGTCCTCGCTCGCCGACTGGGTGTCGCCGGCCCGCTCATCCTCGTCGCGATCGGGCTCGTCGCCTCACTGCTGCTGCCCGAGTTCTCGGTGCCCCCGGAGCTGATCCTCGTCGGCATCCTGCCCCCGTTGCTGTACGCGTCTGCGGTGCGCCTGCCGGCGATCGAGTTCCGCCGCGACGCCGTGCCGATCGCCGGACTCGCGGTCGTCCTCGTCGTCATCAGCGCCCTCGCGTTGGGAACGCTGTTCTTCTTCGCGATCCCGGGATTGAACTTCGCCCTCGCGGTGGCCCTCGGCGCGATCGTCAGCCCCACGGATGCCGTGGCCACCTCCATCGCGAAGAAACTGGGCATCTCCCCGCGCGTCATCACGATGCTCGAGGGCGAGAGCCTGCTCAACGACGCGACGGCGCTCGTGCTGCTGCGCAGCGCCGTCGCGGCATCCGCAGCAGGATTCTCGCTGGGGAGCACGATCGGCGCCTTCGCCTGGGGCGTGCTCGTCGCGGTCGTGATCGGCGTCGGGGTGGGCCTGCTGACCCTGCGGGTGCGGCGGTGGATCGGCGAGCCGGTGGCGAACACCGCCGTCGGCTTCATCGTCCCCTTCGTCGCCTACCTGCCCACGGAGCACCTCGGCGGGTCGGGACTGGTCGCGGCGGTCGCCGCCGGCATCACCGCCGGCCAGGGCGCCGCGCGATGGTCGACTCCCGAGCAGCGCGTGTCGGACGAGCTGAACTGGCACACGCTCGAGCTGCTGCTGGAGGGCGCGGTCTTTCTCATCATGGGGTTGGAGTTGCGCGACATCGTCAGCGCCAACGTCCAGAAGCACAGCGGTGTGGGCGTGGGGATCGGCCTCGCCCTCGCCGCCCTCGCGATCGTGCTCGCGGTGCGGGCGCTGTATGTGTCGGGGCTGGTGACGCTGATCGGTCGTCGCGCCCGCCGGATGCAGCGCGACAGACTGCAGGCCTTCAGCGATCGGCTGGACGCCTTCGACGTCGAGAAGGGCGACCTCCGCGACCTGCGCCCGCAACCGGGCGAGAACCCGAACGCGGCGCCGCGCCGCGGCGGACTCGTCCGCCGCACGACCGGTCGTGCGGCGGGGAGCGTCGCGAGGCGATGGGCGCAGCGCACGCCGGATGCGGCGTCCGCTCAGCGCCGGGTCGAGGGTGTGCGCGCCCGCGTGGGACGCGTCCTGAACGACATGGACTACTACCAGGCATCCCCGC
>NZ_MKRU01000074.1:0-8286 GCF_001897985.1 Microbacterium sp. 69-7
CTCCTACGTCAACAACGATCCGGGTCAGTACAGCTAGAGCCAGCCGTTCTCGTCGGCGACCCGCACGGCGTCGGCGCGGTTGCGGGCACCCGTCTTGCCGATCGCCATGGAGAGATGGTTGCGCACCGTGCCCTCGCTCAGGTGCAGCATCTGCGCGATGTCGGCGATCGAGCCGCCTGTCCGGGCCACCGCGAGCACATCGGTCTCGCGGGCCGTCAGGGGCGACTCGCCCTGCGCGAGCGAGTCGGCGGCGAGGGCGGGATCGACGACCCGCAGCCCCTGCGCCACCCGTCGGACGGCGTCGGCGAGCTGTGCCGCGGGCGTGTCCTTCACGACGAAGCCGGACGCTCCCGCCCGCATCGCACGCGTCAGATACCCCGGCCGCCCGAAGGTGGTCACGATGAGCGTCCGGCAGGTCGGCAGGGCGCTGCGCAGCGCGGATGCCGCCGCGATCCCGTCCATCCCCGGCATCTCGATGTCGAGCAGGGCGACGTCCGCAGCCGATCGCACGGCGGCATCCACGACCTCGTCACCGCGACCCACCTCGGCGACCACCTCGATGTCGGGTTCGAGACCGAGCAGGGCCGACAGGGCGCCGCGCACGAGTGCCTGATCGTCGGCGATGAGCAGGCGGATCACAGCGTCGCCTTCAGGAGGAACCCGCCCCACTCGCTGCGGCCGAGCATCAGACGCCCGTCGGCCGCCTCCACTCGTTCGCGCAACCCGATCAGTCCGCTGCCCGCCGTCCCCGCGCCGGATGCCGGCCCCACCCCGTCGTCCTCGATGCTCACGCTGCGGCCGCTGAGGCGCACGCGGCAGCGCGACGCGTGCGCGTGGCGGATCACGTTGGTCACGCCCTCGCGGACGATCCAGCCCGCCAGCTCACGCCGCTCTGCGGGCACGTTCTCGGTGGCGGTGGGCAGTTCGGCGGCGATGCCGGCGGCATCCAGCGCCTGCCGGGCGGCGGCCAGCTCGCCCGCCACCGTGATGCCGCGGTAGCCGGCGACCGTCGCGCGCACATCGGCCAATGCGCCCCTCGCGAGGGCCTCGACCTCGGCGACTTCCGTACGGGCGCGCTCGGGATCGACGTCGATCAGCCGTCCGGCCAGCTCCGACTTCACGGTGATGACCGTCAGCGAGTGGCCGAGGATGTCGTGCAGGTCACGGGCGACCCGACTGCGCTCGCGCTCGACGGCCATCTGCGCCATCTGATCCCGCGTCGCGCGCAGGGCGTTCATGGCCGCGATGTTGCGTCCGAACGCCGCCATCATCGCGGAGATCGAGATGATGATCGCGGGAAGGAACAGCACGCTTTCGGTCCACCCGTCCGAGAGCACCCCCGTGACGAGGGCGGCCGCTCCCAGGGCGATCAGCAGCAGCCAGGTCGTGCGCAGTCGGACCACGGCCATGCCGATCGCGACGCCCACGTAGCTCCAGACGCCGCGGACATCCCACCCGATCCACGGGAAGAGGGTGAAGGAGAGGAGGAACAGCCAGGCTGCCGGAAGCAGTCGCAGGCGCAGGGGCAGAAGGCGAGAGACGGGGATGGCGATGAGGAAGGATGCCGCGAAGAGCACCAGCAGGGCGATCACGACGGCGTTGGAGACCGCGGTGTCCGCCGCGGCGACGGCCTCGGTGGCCACGATGAACAGCCAGATGAGCGAGATGGATGCCCCGACGTACCAGCCGCGCGCGGCGCGGGCGGTCAGCAGCTCGCGCGCCGTGGGTGTCGTCGACGAGGCGGGGACCGGGGGGATGTCCCACCCGGTCCCGTCGAGATCGTCTCGTGTCGCGCTCACGGACTTCACTGTAGGGCGCGCCGACTCAGACGCGCTTGGTGTCGCGCCGGAACGCCCACGTCGTGCCGGCGACGAACAGCACGAGCCAGACGAGCGCGTTGACCAGCCACATCGCGTCGAAGCTCTCGCCGGTCAGCGGTGAGCGGGCGAGCTCGCCGATGCCGTAGACCGGGGTGAACTTCGCGATGGTCTGCATGAAGTCGGGCATGCTGCTGAGCGGGTAGAAGAGGCCGCCGAGGAACGACAGGAACACGACGACGAGGCTCGTCACCTGCGCGGCGTTCTCGCTCGGCATGAGGTAGCCGACGAACAGCCCGAGCGTCGTGAACACGGCGCTCGCGAGCACCCAGCCGACGAGCCCCGTGCCGATCCACTGACCGACGCTGAGCTGGATGCCGCTGATCGCGCCGGCTGCATATGTGACGACGACCGCGAGAAGGCCCAGCACCATGCCCGCGATCATCTTGATGATGATGTTGACGAGCGGGTTCAGTGGGGTGAGGCGCAGCTGCCGGCTCCAGCCCTGCGTGCGTTCCAGGGCGACGGCAGCGCCGGTCTGCGTGGCCGACATCATGGCGCCGTACATCGCCATCGACACCATGATGTAGGCCGCGACGGAGACACCGCCCGCCGCGACCGGCGTCTCGGTCAGCTGTTCGTCACGCAGACGCAGGCCGATGATGACGTACATCACGACGGGGAACGCGATGGTGAAGAAGAGCGTTCGGCGGTTGCGCAGGCGGCGCTTGAGCTCGATACCGAGGTAGGTGAGGTTGAAGCCGCCGAGCGGCGGGACGCGCCGGTCGAGGGTGACGCGATCGGCGGACAGCGCCGACGGCGCGGAGGATGCGGTGCTCATGCGGAGGCTCCTTCGGAGGTGAGGGCGAGGAAGACGCTCTCGAGGTTCTGGGAGGTGATCTCGATGTCGCGGGCCGCCGTCTCGGTGAGGAGGTGGCGGGCGACGGCATCCGAGTCCTTCGTGTGGATGCTGATGCGGTCGCCGGCGAACTCGACGTCGTCGACGCCGGGAAGGCCGGCGAGCCGCGCCGGGTCGGCGCCGGGCAGGGTGGCGCGGACGATGCGACCGGAGACGAGGTTCTTGATCTCGGCGGTGGAGCCGTCGGCGACGATGCGCCCGCGGCTCATCAGCACGATGCGGTCGGCGTACTCGTCGGCCTCGTCGAGGTAGTGCGTGGCGAAGAGCACGGTACGTCCGCGCGCGGCGTCGGCGCGGATCGCGCTCCAGAACGCGCGGCGGCCCTCGACGTCCATCCCGGTGGTCGGCTCGTCGAGAATCAGCAGACCCGGGTCGCTCAGCAGCGCCATCGCGAATCGCAGCCTCTGCTGCTGACCGCCGGAGCACATCCCGACGCGCCGGTTCGCGATCTCGCTGATGCCGGCGCGCTGCATGACCTCCTCCAACGGGCGGGTGTCGGCGAACAGGCTCGCCGTGAGCGCGAGCGTCTCGCTGACGGTGATGTCCTTCAGCAGACCGCCGGTCTGCAGCACCGCGGAGACGAGCCCGTGCGAGATGGCCGCGCGAGGGCTCTCGCCGAAGACGCGGACAGCGCCGACGTCGGGGTCGGAGAGCCCCAGCAGCATGTCGATCGTGGTGGTCTTGCCGGCGCCGTTCGGGCCGAGGAAGGCGACGATCTCGCCCGGGCGCACCCGCAGATCGACGCTCTCCACCGCTCGGACACTGCCGAAGCTCTTGCGCAGGCCCGCGGCATCCACCGCGAGCAGTCCCTGGTTCTCATCCATGTCTCCGACTCTGCCCGCGTGCCGGCCTGTGCACCGCACACGGCCGTCACGACTGCGCCATGACATTCGTCACGGCCGAAAAATCGTCGACCCATCGCGTGCCCGCAGGGCGCACGCGCGCGAGCTGCTGGCGGGCCGGCTGGGCATGCGCGTGGTCGCCGAAGCGGCCACGGTCGGCGGGATCGTGGTGTGGCCGGCGGCGGGGGTGAGCGCGTCCCAGCTGCTCTTCGTGGTCGTGACCGACGGTGTCGAGCCCGAGCCGTCGGCGCTCGCCGCCTACCGATGAGTCGGGATGCGCGTGGTCGCCCTCACCGCCGACGCCCCCGACCACGTCGTCCGGACGTTGATGGATGCCGGGGTGGAGGGCATCGTGTCCTCGCGGGAGTCCGAGGGTATCGTGCTGGCGGTCGTCGATGCGGTCCGCCGGGGTGCGCGCGCCTGGTCGCCCCACGCGCGCGCGAAGCTCGACCCGCTCGCCGTGCGCCCCGCTCTGAGCGCGCAGGAGGCCCGGCTCGTCATCCACACCAACTCGGAGCTCGCGCAGGCCGCGCGCGACGACGGTCTGCTCCCGCCGGAACACGCGAGCGCACGCGATCACTGACGCGGCGCGATGGACGCTCGTGCGCGAGAGACCCGCCTCAGGCGCGGTGGTCTCCGGTTTCATTCCTGTTACAAAAAGCGCGATCACGAGGCATGCCGGCGATGTGCACGACAGGATAGCGACCTGAGCTTCGCCTGTCCGGCGGGGCCGACCGACACACAGCAGAGGTACTCACATATGGCACTGCACTTCAGTTCGCCGGGCTCCGCCCGCGCACGCACCGCGCTGGCAGCGGGCGCGCTCGCCGTCTCCGCGCTGCTCCTCGCCGGCTGCGCCGGCGGCGGCAACACGGGCGGATCGACCGACGGCGCGGCATCCGGGCCCATCATCATCGGCACGACCGACAAGGTGACCACGCTCGACCCGGCCGGCTCGTACGACAACGGCTCGCTCGCCGTGCAGACCCAGGTCTTCCCGTACCTGGTGAACACCGACTACAACTCCAACAAGGTCGTTCCCGACCTGGCCGAGTCGGCCGAGTTCACCGCGCCCAACGAGTACACGGTGAAGCTGCCGGCGGGCCTGAAGTGGGCTAACGGCCACGACCTGACCTCGTCGGACGTGAAGTTCTCGTTCGACCGCAACCTGAAGATCGCCGACCCGAACGGTGCATCGAGCCTGCTGTACAACCTCGACAGCGTCTCGACCCCCGATGACACGACCGTCGTCTTCAAGCTGAAGACCGACAACGACCAGGTCTTCCCCTTCATCCTCACGTCCTTCCCGGGCGCGATCGTCGATGAGGAGGTCTTCTCGGCCGATGCCGTCACGCCCGACCAGGACATCGTGAAGGCCGACGCCTTCGGCGGCCCCTACTCGATCACGAAGTGGGACTTCAACAAGACGGTCGAGTTCACGCCCAACAAGAACTACAAGGGTCTGCTCGCCGCGCCCAGCAACTCGGGCGCCGTGCTCAGCTACTTCGCCGAGTCGTCGAACCTGAAGCTCGCCGTCCAGCAGGGCGACGTCGACGTGGCCTACCGCAGCCTGTCGTCGACCGACGTGGCCGACCTGTCGGGCAACGACAAGGTCAAGGTCGTCGAGGGTCCGGGCGGCGAGATCCGCTACATCGTCTTCAACTTCAACACGCAGCCGTACGGTGCGACGACCGCCGAGGCCGACCCGGCCAAGGCGCTCGCCGTCCGCCAGGCGGTGGCCGATCTGATCGACCGCAAGACGATCTCCGACCAGGTCTACAAGGGCACCTACACCCCGCTCTACTCGTACGTCCCGGCCGGGTTCGCCGGGGCGACCGACGCCCTGAAGGGTCTCTACGGCGACGGCAACGGAGGCCCCAGCGCCGACAAGGCGAAGGCGGCGCTGGCCGCGGCCGGTGTGACGACGCCCGTCGCGCTGAGCCTGCAGTACAGCCCCGACCACTACGGCCCGTCGTCGGGTGACGAATACGCGCTGGTCAAGCAGCAGCTCGAGAAGGACGGCCTCTTCACGGTCAACCTGCAGTCGACCGAGTGGGTGCAGTACTCCAAGGACCGCACCGCCGACGTCTACCCGGCCTACCAGCTCGGCTGGTTCCCGGACTACTCCGACGCCGACAACTACCTGACGCCGTTCTTCCTGGAGAAGAACTTCCTGGGCAACCACTACGTCAACCAGGAGGTCAACGACCTGATCCTCAAGCAGGCCGTCGAAACGGATGCCGCCACGCGCACGTCCGACATCGAGAAGATCCAGGACCTCGTGGCCAAGGACCTCTCGACCGTCCCGCTGCTGCAGGGCGCTCAGGTCGCGGTCACCGGTGCCGACGTGAAGGGCGTCACGCTCGACGCGTCGTTCAAGCTCCGTTTCGCACCGATCACGAAGTAACGCGTTCCGGGCGTTTCGACTCGTCGCTGCGCTCCTCACTCAACGATCGGGGGAATCACACCCCCGGTCGTTGAGCGAGCGCAGCGAGTCGAAACGCCCGTCATCCGTAGAGTAGGCATCTATGACCAGCACCGCCACGGCATCCTCCGTCGCCGAGCCGCCTCCCGCGCTGGAGGTCCGCAAGACCGGATCCGGCTCAGCCCTGGGCCGGTACATCCTCATCCGGTTCCTGCTGATCTTCCCGACCGTGCTGATCCTCGTGACGCTGGTCTTCTTCCTCATCCGCCTCACCGGCGACCCGATCACCGCCGCCCTCGGCGGACGCCTGCCGGCCGATCAGCTGGCCGAGCGCATCCACGAGGCCGGCTATGACCGACCGATCCTCGTGCAGTACGTCGAGTACCTCGGCCGCATCTTCACCTTCGACTTCGGCACGACCATCACCGACAACCAGCCGGTCGTGCAGGTCATCGCGACCTACGGCACCGCGACCCTCGAGCTCGTGCTCTATTCGCTCGTGATCGCGTTCATCGTCGGCATCCCGCTGGGCATGGTCGCGGCGGCGCTGCGCGACCGCTGGCCCGACGCGCTGCTGCGCGTGAGCGCCATCCTCTTCTACGCGACGCCCGTCTTCTTCGCGGGCCTGGTCGCCAAGCTCGTCTTCGGCGTCTGGCTGGGTTGGCTGCCCATCTCCGGACGCGCGAGCGTACGCACCGAGCTCGCCATCGGCCGCAACGGCGGCACCGGCATCTATCTCATCGACGCGATCGCCTCCGGCAACCCCGCCTACGTGCAGGACGTGCTGCTGCACGCGGTGCTCCCCGCCCTCACGCTGGGTCTGCTCACCGCCGGCATCTTCCTGCGACTGGTGCGCACGAACGTCATCGGCACCTTCAACATGCCCTACATCGACGCGGCCCGCTCGCGCGGTGTGCGGGAGGGACGCCTGGTGCGCACGCACGCGTACAAGCCTGCGCTCATCCCGATCATCACGGTCATCGGCCTGCAGATCGCGCTCATGCTCGGCGGTGCCGTGCTCACCGAGACGACCTTCGAGTGGAAGGGGCTCGGCTTCCAGCTGGCCGCCTACCTCGGCTCGCGCGACTTCGTCGCCGTGCAGGGGATCGTCGCGATGATCGCCATCATCGTCGCGGTCACCAACTTCGCCGTCGACATCATCGCCGCGCTCATCGACCCGCGGGTCCGGTACTGAGGAGGGATGCGAACATGACGACGTCTCGCCTCATCGACCGGATGCCGGTCGTCCACCAGCTGCGCCAGAGCGTCGGCCTGCAGCGCGGCATGCTGGTCGCCGGCCTCGTGCTGACCGGCATCTTCGTGTTCTGCGCGATCTTCGCGCCGCTCATCGCCCCCTACGGCTACGCGCAGCTGGACGGGCCGGACGGCAACTTCGGCGCGCAGCAGCCGCCCAGCGCGGCGCATCTGCTGGGCACGACGGTCGGCGGCTACGACGTGCTCTCCCGGGTGATCTGGGGTGCGCAGACCGCGCTGATGGTCGTGATCGTCGCGATTGCGATGTCGGTGTTCCTCGGCATCCTGCTGGGTCTCGTCTCCGGCTACCTCGGCGGCTGGGTCGACCGTGCGTTGGTCGTCGTCGCCGACGCGATCTACGCGTTCCCGACGCTGCTTCTCGCGATCGTCGTGGCCATCGCGATCAACAACGGACAGTCCGGGCTGTGGCCCGGGATCATGGCGGCCGCGGCCTCCATCACCGTCGTGTTCATCCCGCAGTACTTCCGGGTCGTGCGCGCCGAGGTGGTGCGGGTCAAGACGGAGGCCTTCGTTGAATCGGCGAAGGTGATCGGTGCCTCGACGCCGCGCATCATGTTCCGCCACGTGCTGCGCAACTCCACGCGCACGTTGCCGCTGATCGTGACCCTCAACGCGTCGGAGGCCATCGCCACCCTCGCCGCTCTCGGCTTCCTCGGCTTCGGCATCCAGCCGACCGTGGCCGCCGAGTGGGGTTACGACCTCAACAAGTCGATCAGCGACGTCGCCGCGGGCATCTGGTGGACCGCGGTTCCCCCGGGGCTCGCGATCGTGCTGACGGTGCTGGGTATCACGCTGATCGGCGAGAGCCTCAACGACCTCGCCGACCCGCGCCTGCGCGCGCGGCGTCGCGCAGGGGCGGCGAAGAAGACACCGACACCGGCGGATGCCGTCGCGGCGAGCCAGCCGGCGTCCCGCGAGATGATGGGAGAGGTGGAGTGATGGCTGCGGCCTCTTCCGACGCACGCGCCGTCGACATCCGTGACCTGGACGTCACCTTCGCGACCGACG
>NZ_MKRU01000075.1:0-28730 GCF_001897985.1 Microbacterium sp. 69-7
TTACCGAGGTAGTGGTCGATGCGGAAGATCGAGTCGGCCGGAAAGGCGACCTCGAGCGTGGCGTTGAGCTCGCGGGCCGTCTGCAGGTCGCTGCCGAAGGGCTTCTCGATGACGACACGGCGCCAGGCATCCGGGTTGTTCGACTTGTCGTCGACGAGGCCGGACGCCTTCAGCTGCTTGGCGACGATGGGGAAGTCGCGCGGCGGGATGGACAGGTAGAACGCGTGGTTTCCCATCGTCCCGCGTTCGACATCGAGCTTCTCCACCGTCTCGCGCAGCCGGCGGAACGCGTCGTCGTCGCCGAACTCGCCCGACACGAAGCGGATGCCCTGCAGCAGCTGCTTCCACGTCTCCTCGCGGAACGGCGTGCGCGCGTACTGACGAACGGCATCGTGGACGACGTTCGCGAAGTCCTGATCCTCCCAGTCGCGCCGGGCGAAGCCGACCAACGCGAATCCGGGTGGCAGCAGACCGCGGTTGGCCAGGTCGTACACGGCCGGCATCAGCTTCTTGCGCGACAGATCGCCTGTCACGCCGAAGATCACCAGCGCGCTGGGACCGGCGATGCGGTTGAGGCGGCGGTCATCGGGATCGCGCAACGGATTGTGGTCGCGCGAGATCTCGGCAGTCATCGAGAAAGACTCCTCCTGGTCGCGCTACTGCGCGGCCTCGAACAGGGAAAGCACCTCGACCTGAGGGTCGGTCAGGGTGAGGGTGACCACGGGTCGTCCGTGCGCGACGAGCACATCCGCGTCGCCGGCCGCCTGAGCGGTGATCAACTGACGGAACGTGAACGGGCGACCGGGTATTTCCAGATCGACCTCACCGGCTCCGATGATCTGCAGGAACACCCCGGTGGCGGGCCCGCCCTTGTGGAACTGACCCGTGGAGTGCAGGAAGCGGGGCCCCCAGCCGAACGTGACGGGTCGACCCGTATCGGCGGCGATGAGTTCGCGGATGCCTGAAAGCTGAGGCACCGAGGTGCGATCGGCGTAGGCCTGCACGGCGACGTAGCCGTCGGGACCGAGACGAGCCCACAGGGCGTCCAGCACTCCGGCGAGTGTGCCGGACGCGGCCAGCTCGGGATCGGACACGCGCACCTCGACGCCGTTCGCTGTGAAGGCGGGGTCGCTGAGGGCGGGGCGAGAATCGAGCAGCGCGCGAGCGGCGGCCTTGGCGGACTCGACGTCGGGCTGGTCGAACGGATTGATGCCCAGCATGCGTCCCGCGATGGCCGTCGCGTACTCCCAGACGACGAACTGAGCGCCCAGCGAACCGCTGACGAGTACCTCGTCGGGGTGTTGCTCGATCAGCCGGAAATGCACGGCATCATCCACGAGACGCACGAGCTGCATGTCTGCCGGGGTCTGGTCGACCTCCGGGGACAGCGGCAGCAGCACCACGGGAAGGATGCCGGTGCCGTTCTTGCCGGTCGACTCCGCCACGAGCTGCTCGATCCAGTCGGGCAGGCCCACGATGTGCGTGCCGTCGCTGATCAGGCCCAGCTTGTCGCGCCGCGGGTCGCCACCGGCGATGGCCGCGGCGAGCGTGAGTGCGGGGTTGCGGGGGTCGTCGATGGCGACCTCCAGAAGCGTCGCCTCCGCCTCGTCCAGGAGCTCAGCGATGTCCACGCCCGCGAGCCCGGAGGGCACCAGCCCGAAGGCCGTGAGCGCCGAATAGCGTCCCCCCACGTTCGGGTCGGCGGTGAACACGCGGTAGCCGGCCTCGCGGGCGGATTGCTCGAGCGGGGATCCCGGGTCGGTGACCACGACGATGCGCTCGGACGGATCGATGCCGAGATCGGACCAGGCGGCCGCGAAGGCGCGCTGCGCAGAATCGGTCTCGATGGTCGAGCCCGACTTCGATGCGACGACGAGAACCGTCTGCGCGAGGCTGCCGGACTCGGCATCCCCGTCGATCGCGGCCAGGACCTGCGCCGGGTCGGTCGAGTCGAGGATCACCAGCGGTACACCTGCCGTGCGGGTGATGACCTCCGGCGCGAGGGATGAGCCTCCCATCCCCGCGAGCACGACGCGGGTGAGACCCCGTGCGACGAGATCTGCGCGCAACGCGAGGATCTCGTCGACGAGGGGCCGTGACACGCTGACCGCGTCCACCCATCCGAGGCGGACAGCCGCCTCGGATGCCGCCTCGGGTCCCCACAGGTCGGGGTCGCCGGCGGTGATACCGCTGGCGACCAGGTCGTCGACCAGACCCGGAACGGTCTGGTCGACGACCTGCTTGACGTGACCCGAGACGTGGATCTCGAAACTCACCGGCTGGTCTCCGGGGCCGTCGCCAGCGCCTCGGCGACGGTCTTCTTGAGGTCCTGCCACGAGGCGATGAACTTCGCGACACCCTCGTCCTCGAGCGTCTGGGTGACATCGTTGATGTCGACGCCGAGTTCGGCGAGCTGCGAGAAGACCAGGTGAGCGTCTTCGTAGGCACCGGTGACGGTGTCGCCGGTGATGACACCGTGGTCGAAGGTGGCCTCGAGCGTCTTCTCCGGCATCGTGTTGACGGTGCCGGGCGCGACGAGCTCGGTGACGTAGAGCGTGTCGGGCAGCGCAGGGTCCTTCACACCGGTCGAGGCCCACAGCGGACGCTGCACGTTCGCGCCGGCGGAGATGAGCTCCTGAGCGCGCGCGGTCGCGAACTGCTGCTCGAACAGCTCGTAGGCCAGACGCGCGTTCGCCAGGCCCGCGCGGCTCTTCAGTGCCTCGGCATCCTCGCTCTCGAAAGCCGACAGACGCTTGTCGACCTCGGTGTCCACGCGCGAGACGAAGAACGAGGCGACGGAGTGGATGCCGGACAGGTCATGCCCGGCCGCCTTCGCCTGCTCCAGGCCCGCCAGGTAGGCGTCGATGACCTCGGCGTACCGCTCGAGCGAGAAGATCAGCGTCACGTTGACCGAGATGCCCGCGCCGATGACCGCGGTGATCGCGGGCAGGCCGGCCTTGGTCGCGGGGATCTTGATGAGGGCGTTGGGCCGGTCGACCTTGGCCCACAGCTTCTCCGCCTCGGCGACGGTGGCGTCGGTGTCGTGGGCGAGATCGGGGGAGACCTCGATCGACACGCGGCCGTCTACGCCGCCCGTCGCGTCGAACACGCCGCGGAAGATGTCGGCGGCGTCACGCACGTCGGTGGTCGTCAGCTCGAAGATCGCGGCGTCGACATCCGCGCCGCCTTCGGCCAGCGCGGCCAGCGGTGCGTCGTACGAGTCGTCGTTCTGGTTGCCGATGGCGGCCTGGAAGATCGACGGGTTCGTCGTGACGCCTGAGACATTGCGCGACGAGATCAGGTCGGCGAGGTTGCCCGACGCGATGCGCGCGCGGGAGAGGTCGTCGAGCCAGATACTGACGCCGGCGTCGACGAGCTGCTGGGTCGGGGTCGAGCCCGGGGTGGGGGTGCTCATGCGTTCTCCTTGACGGTTGCGCGGGCCGCTTCCACGACCGCATCGGTGGTGATACCGAACTTCTCGAACAGGGTCTTGTAATCGGCGGAGGCGCCGAAGTGGTCGATGCCGACCGTACGGCCGGCATCGCCCACGATGCCGCGCCAGAGCGGGGTCGACCCGGCCTCGACGGACACGCGCGCCGTGACGGCGGCCGGCAGCACGCTCTCGCGGTAGGCGGCATCCTGCTCGGCGAACCACTCCAGCGACGGGGCCGAGACGACGCGCGCCTGGATGCCCTCGGCGGCCAAGGTCTCGCGGGCCGCGACGGCCAGCTGCACCTCGGAGCCGGTCGCGATGATGATCACGTCGGGCTGTCCGCCCTCGGCGTCGATGAGCACATACGCACCCTTCGCCACGCCGTCGGTCGTCGCGAAGCCCGCCTCGCCGCGGGGGAACACGGGGATGTTCTGACGCGTCAACGCGATGCCGACCGGGCCGCCGCTGGTGCGACGGACGATCTCCAGCCAGGCCGCGGACGTCTCGTTCGCATCCGCCGGGCGCACCACGGTGAAGTTCGGAATGAGGCGCAGCGTCGACAGCTGCTCGATCGGCTGATGCGTCGGTCCGTCCTCGCCGAGGGCGACCGAGTCGTGCGTCCACACGAAGATCGAGGGGATGTCCATCAGAGCGGCCAAGCGCACCGGCGGGCGCATGTAGTCGCTGAAGATCAGGAACGTGCCGCCGAACGGGCGTGTCGGACCGTGCAGCTTGATGCCGTTGACGATCGCACCCATCGCGTGCTCGCGGATGCCGAAGTGCAGCACACGCCCGTACGGGTCGCCCGACCACTCGTGGGTCGACCACTCGGCGGGAATGAACGACTTGGCGTCCTTGATCGTCGTGAGGTTCGACTCGGCCAGGTCGGCGGAACCGCCCCAGAGCTCCGGAAGCTGCGCGGCGAGCGCGTTGATGACCTGACCCGAAGCGGCGCGCGTGGACACGTCCTTACCGGAGGTGAACTCCGGGACGGAGACATCGGCGGGCAGCTCGCCGGCTTCCAGACGCTCCAGCAGTGCCTTGCGCTCGGGGTTGGCCGCAGCCCACGCGTCGAAGTCGACCTGCCAGGCCGCGCGCGCCTCGGTGGCCCGCTCCTGGAGAGCGCGCGTGTGCGCGATCACGTCGTCGTCGACGACGAAGGACTTCTCCGGGTCGAACCCGAGGACCTTCTTCGTCGCCGCCAGCTCGTCGGCGCCCAAGGCGGAGCCGTGGATCTTTCCGCTGTTCTGCTTGCCGGGCGAGGGCCATCCGATGATCGTCTTCAGGATGATGAGCGACGGCTTGTCGGTCTCGCCCTTGGCGGCCTCGATCGCGGCGTACAGCTCGGCGACGTCTTCGACGTACTCCCCGGTCTTCTTCCAGTCGACCGTCTGGACCTGCCACCCGTAGGCCTCGTATCGGGCGGCGACGTCCTCGGTGAAGGCGACGTTGGTGTCGTCCTCGATCGAGATCTGGTTCGAGTCGTAGATGGCGATGAGGTTTCCGAGGTTCTGGTGACCGGCCAGGCTCGAGGCCTCGCTGGTGACTCCTTCCTGGAGGTCGCCGTCGCCCGCGATCACGTACACGAAGTGGTCGAACGGGCTCGTGCCGGCCGCCGCCTCGGGGTCGAACAAGCCGCGCTCGTAGCGGGCCGCGTACGCGAAGCCCACAGCCGAGGACAGGCCCTGGCCGAGCGGGCCCGTCGTGATCTCGACACCCTTCGTGTGGCCGTACTCCGGGTGGCCCGGCGTCAGGGAGCCCCAGGTGCGCAGCGACTCGAGATCGGACAGCTCGAGCCCGAAACCGCCGAGATAGAGCTGCACGTACTGCGTCAGCGAGGAGTGTCCGGCGGAGAGGATGAAGCGGTCACGGCCGAGCCAGTGCGTGTCGGAGGGATCGTGACGCAGCACACGCTGATACAGCAGGTATGCGGCCGGCGCGAGGCTCATCGCCGTGCCGGGGTGTCCGTTGCCCACCTTCTCCACGGCATCCGCGGCCAGCACGCGAGCGGTGTCCACCGCGCGCCGATCGATCTCATCCCAAACCAGTTCCGACACGTGGTGCCCTTTCGAAAAGAGGGGAGTGCGTCCGACTCTCCAGCCGGCCTCGGCGGCGTCGAAGCGCTGCCTGCCGGCGCTCGGCGACGCCTGTGTTTTCAGCTTAGCGAAGTGCCGCGGGTCGCAGGCCGCATGTGTCGTCCGTGACAATTCGCCGTCGAACCTCGACCGATCGGCGGTGGGCGGCTGCGGCTCGGGCGATCACCCGATGGCCTCGTGACCTAGACTGGGGGAAGGTCTGGAGTGAGCCGGGGAAGGGGTCTGCGGGCATGGTGCAGTCGAGCGTGTCCGCCGGGAACGATGTCGCGATCGGCCTGCCCCTCGGCCAGAAGATCCGCGCCTACGTTGCGCTGACCAAGCCCCGCGTGCTCGAGCTGCTCCTGGTGACGACGGTGCCGGTGATGATCCTGGCGCAGGGCGGGATGCCGAACCTGTGGCTCGTGCTGGCGACGGTGATCGGCGGCGCCATGAGCGCCGGATCGGCCGCCACCTTCAACATGTACCTCGATCGCGACATCGACGCGCACATGCGTCGGACCGAGAATCGTCCGCTCGTCACGGGCGAGGTGACTCCGCGAGGCGCTCTCGTGTTCGCCTGGAGCCTGGCGGTGGGCTCCACGCTCTGGCTGCTGCTGGCCACCAACTGGCTGGCCGCAACGCTGAGCGCCGTGGCCATCTTCTTCTACGTGGTCATCTACACGATGCTGCTGAAGCGCCGCACCGAGCAGAACATCGTCTGGGGCGGCATCGCCGGGTGCTTCCCGGTGCTCATCGGATGGTCGGCCGTCACCGGATCGCTGACCTGGACCCCCTTCGTCCTCTTCCTCCTCGTCTTCCTCTGGACCCCGCCGCACTACTGGCCGCTGTCGATGAAGTACAAGGGCGACTACCAGGAAGCGGACGTGCCGATGCTCGGTGCGACGCGCAACGGCCAGCAGGTCGGGCTGCAGGTCATCCTGTACGCCTGGGCCACCGTCGCCTCCTCGCTTCTGCTCATTCCCGTCGCGGGCATGGGTCTCGTCTACACGGCATCCGCTCTCGTGTTCGGCGGCTGGTTCATCGTCGAGTCCCACGTGCTCTACAACCGTGCCGTCCGCGGAGAGCAGATCCGCCCCATGCGCGTCTTCCACGCGTCGATCACGTACCTGACGCTCCTGTTCGTCGCCATCGCGATCGATCCGCTGCTTCCGTTCTGAACGGACGACGAAGGCGCCGACTCCTCGAGGAGCCGGCGCCTTCGTGTCGTTCGGTGCGCGATCAGACCGTGGGGCGGTCCGTCGTCGCAGCAGCGGACTCGTCGGCGTCCGCAGTCGGGGCGGCGATCGTCTCGGCCGCCGGGGCGGCGACCGTCGCGGGCTCCACGACCTCGACCACGTCGATCTCCTGGGGGACGACGCTCGGCGTGACGGCGCGCGCGATCGAGCCGATGGTGCCGAGGGTCAGCGCCAGAGCCAGACCGATGAGGCCGACGCCGATGAGGATCGCGCCGAGAACGGCCCAGATCTGACCGGCGTAGACCTCGACACCGGTGGCGGTGCCGTCGGCGAGCGTGCTGGCCATGACGGTCAGCTTGTCGACGAGCAGGTAGACGCCGCCGCCGACGGCGACGAGCGAGCCGCCCACGAGCACCCAGAACGGGATGCTGCGGATCACACGGGCGGTGTTGGGCATGGGAAAGCTCCTTCTGTCACGTCGCCGCACGCGCGGCGACACATCGACTATCTGCGAACCACCAGAGGAGCGGTGATGCGCCGGCTATGAGATCGCTGTGGAGCGCTCGCCGGCACCCAGCATGTCATGCGGCTGCTTCATGTGCAGGATCACGGCGGTCATCGCCGCCACGAGTGTCACGGCGAGCATCATGTGGACGTTCACGAGAGCGATCGGAAGGCCCGTGCGCGCCTGCCACAGCCCGATCGCGATCTGCACCAGCTCCACGCCGAGCAGCAGACCCGTCCATCGCCGCATGCCCGTCGTCGCACCCAGCCGGTAGGACCACCCGAACAGCACCAGCGTGAGCGCGAAAAGGACGTAGGCGGGCCAGCTGTGCACGTGCTGCCAGAAAATCGGGTCGAGGCCGTTGCGGGCGGCGGCGGTGTCTCCGGCGTGCGGGCCGGAGCCGGTCAGCAGGATGCCGATGACCACCGTGATGAGAACGACGACGCTCGTCACGTGCGCCACGACGGCGTAGCCGCGCGGGACGACGAGCTCTCGCCGGCCGGGCTTCGCGTACACGCGGACGACGTAGGCGGCGGCGATCGCGACGAGCGCGGCCGACAGCAGATAATGCAGCCCGACGATGCTGGGGTGCAGGTGCAGCCACACGGTGACACCGCCGATGACGGCCTGCAGGATGATGCCGATGCCGATCGCGAGCACGAGCCTCGGCAGTTCCGGACGCGTGCGCCACAGGCGCACGACGGACAGGAAGGCGAGGAGGGCCACGATCACCAGGACGCCGGTCAGCGTGCGGTTGCCGAACTCGATGAGGCCGTGGATGCCGAGCTCCTGCGTCGGGACGAGCGAATCCGGGGTGCAGTACGGCCAGGTCTCGCAGCCCATGCCCGAGCCGGTGAGCCGGACGAGACCGCCCGTGCCGACGATGACGATGTTGCTGATCAGCACGAG
Organism: Microbacterium sp. 69-7; assembly: GCF_001897985.1. NCBI lineage: Bacteria > Bacillati > Actinomycetota > Actinomycetes > Micrococcales > Microbacteriaceae > Microbacterium > Microbacterium sp. 69-7. The sequence continues at coordinate 8,119 of NZ_MKRU01000075.1, forward strand.
CCACGCGAGGACGCGTGTCGGGCGCCCGACACGCGCGGGAAGTCGCGACAGCAGTCCGCGCCCGTCCGCGGGTGCGGGAGCCGCGGTGGTGGTCTCGGCGCTGGAGGTCTGTGGTGCGGACAAAGTGGGGTCGCCTCCCGGATGCGCGCCCGGACGGGCGCCGGCCACCCCCGTGTCGGGGTGTTGCCTATAGACTGAAGGGGTGGGAACAGCGGCGCGCGAAGCGCGTCACGCCACCTACAGTCTAGGCGCGCGCGGTGCACGCCCCGACGAAGACCACGTCGGAGAAAACGACACGAAAACGGCCCTGGAAGCGGCATCCGACCTTCGCCCACGACACTCCGATCGTGAGACAGGCGCAGGCGCAGGAATGCCGGAGCGGATGACACCGCCGGGCACGAAGGAGGCAAACCCCATGTCGGATGTGCTCATCGACCGTCCCGAACTCGAGGGACTGGGCGTCTATGAATTCGGCTGGCACGACGAAGACGCCGCCGGCGCCGTCGCCCAGCGCGGGATCAACGAGGACGTCGTCCGCGGGATCTCGGCGCTGAAGAACGAACCCGAGTGGATGCTGAAGACCCGACTGAAGGGCTTCCAGCTGTTCGGGCGCAAACCGATGCCCACGTGGGGTGCCGACCTCTCGGACATCGACTTCGACAACATCAAGTACTTCGTACGCTCCACCGAGAAGCAGGCGCAGTCGTGGGAGGACCTCCCGGAGGAGATCCGCAACACGTACGAGAAGCTGGGCATCCCGGAGGCGGAGCGTCAGCGCCTCGTCGCCGGCGTCGCCGCACAGTACGAGTCCGAGGTCGTCTACCACCAGATCCGCGAGGACCTGGAGCAGCAGGGCGTCATCTTCATGGACACCGATACGGCGCTGCGCGAGCATCCCGAGTTCTTCGAAGAGTACTTCGGCACCGTGATCCCGGCCGGGGACAACAAGTTCGCCGCCCTCAACACGGCCGTCTGGTCAGGTGGATCGTTCGTCTACGTCCCGAAGGGCGTGCACGTCGAGATCCCGCTGCAGGCGTACTTCCGCATCAACACCGAGAACATGGGCCAGTTCGAGCGGACGCTGATCATCGCCGACGAGGACAGCTACGTCCACTACATCGAGGGCTGCACGGCGCCGATCTACAAGAGCGACTCGCTGCACTCGGCCGTCGTCGAGATCATCGTGAAGAAGAACGCGCGCGTGCGGTACACGACGATCCAGAACTGGTCCAACAACGTCTACAACCTGGTGACCAAGCGCGCCATCGCCCACGAAGGCGCGACGATGGAGTGGATCGACGGCAACATCGGCTCGAAGGTCACGATGAAGTACCCGTCCATCTACCTCATGGGCGAGCACGCGAAGGGGGAGACCCTCTCGGTCGCCTTCGCCGGTCCCGGACAGCACCAGGATGCCGGCGCGAAGATGATCCACATGGCTCCCTACACGCAGTCCTCGATCGTCTCCAAGTCGATCGCCCGCGGTGGCGGCCGGGCCGGGTACCGCGGCGAGGTGCGCGTGGACGCCAACGCCCACCACTCGGCGAACACCGTGCGCTGCGACGCGCTCCTGGTCGACACGATCTCGCGTTCGGACACGTATCCGGCGATCGATATCCGTGTCGACGACGTGCAGCTCGGTCACGAGGCCACGGTCTCCAAGGTGAGCGAAGAGCAGCTCTTCTACCTGATGAGCCGCGGCATGCCGGAGGACGAGGCGATGGCGATGATCGTGCGCGGCTTCATCGAGCCCATCGCACGCGAACTGCCCATGGAGTACGCCCTCGAGCTCAACAAGCTCATCGAGATGGGCATGGAAGGATCCGTCGGCTGATGACGACAGCGACTCAGACCCCCGCCGGCGAGAGCATCCGGGCGGAGGGTCACATCGACCCTGCGGCCACGCTGGTCTCCGGCTTCGTGCCGGTGCAGACCCGATCGGAGCGGCCGACCTCGTTCGACCCCTCCGATTTCGCCGTGCCGACCGGCCGCGAAGTCAACTGGAAGCACACCCCGTTGGCGCTCCTGGGCGACCTGCTGCGGGACGAGCCCGCCCCCCACGACGTCATCGGCGTCGACGTGAGTGCGCCTTCGTCCGTCGAGCAGATCCGTCTGCGCGTCGGGGAGGCCCCACGCGGTGAGGTCTTCCGTCCCGAGGACCGTGTCAGCGCGATCGCCTGGGCGCAGGAGGACGAGGCTCCGCTCATCCGCATCCCCTCGGGCGTCGAACTCGAGGAGCCGATCGTCGTGCAGCTGACCGGACGCGGCGGTGTCGCGCATGCGCACGTCGTGATCGAGGCACAGGCGCACTCACGGGCGACGGTCGTGCTGCGCCACGCCGGTACCGCACAGCAGGCGCAGAACGTCGAGATCATCGTTCGTGACGGCGCCGCGCTGACGGTCGTCTCGGTACAGCGCTGGGACGATGACGCCATTCACCTGGCATCTCACCAGGCGCGGGTCGACCGCGACGCGACGCTGACCCACGTCGTGGTCAGTCTCGGCGGACGCGTCGTTCGCGTGAACCCGTCTGTCGAGCTCGCGGGAGCAGGTGCGGAGGGCAGACTCTACGGTCTGTCGTTCGCCGACGCCGGTCAGCACCTGGAGAGCCAGGTCTACCTGCACCACAAGGGTGCGCAGACGGTCGGAGACGTGCTCTACAAGGGAGCGCTGCAGGGCGAGTCCGCGCGCAGCGTCTGGGTCGGTGACGTGCTCATCGGACCGGATGCCGTGGGCACCGACTCGTATGAGGCCAACCGCAACCTCGTGCTCACCGATGGTGCACGCGCCGACTCGATCCCCAACCTCGAGATCGAGACGGGCGACATCCGCGGCGCGGGACACGCGAGCGCGACCGGGCGCTTCGACGATGAGCAGCTGTTCTACCTGCAGGCGCGGGGAATCGCGGAGGACGAGGCTCGACGTCTGGTCGTGCTGGGATTCCTCGCCGAGATCGTCCAGAAGATCGATGTGCCGGCCCTGCAGGACGAGCTCATCGCCGCGATCGAGGACGAGCTGGCTCTGGCGACGGCGGCCGAAGGAGAACACGCATGACCGCGCAGAAGGCCCTCAGCCTCAGCGACCTCACCCAGGACACCGCGGTGCGCGTCGAGATCGACGGCGTTCCGATGGCCGTCGTCCTGGATTCGAACGGTGAGGTCCATGCGATCGGCGACACGTGCACGCACGGCGACATCTCGCTGTCGGACGGGTTCGTGGAAGGGGAGACCCTGGAGTGCTGGGCCCACGGCTCGGCCTTCTCGCTGCGCACCGGTCGCCCCCTGAACCTTCCGGCCTATGAGCCGGTGCCCGTGTACGCGGTCACGATCGACGGGGACGACGTCCTGATCGATCCCGCTGTCCTCAAAGATGTGAACTGAAGAAGGTAACTGACATGGCTGTTCTCGAGATCCGCGACCTCCACGTGACGGTCGAGACCGACGCGGGGGAGACCCCCATCCTCAACGGCGTCGACCTGACCGTGCGCACCGGGGAGACGCACGCGATCATGGGCCCCAACGGCTCCGGAAAGTCGACGCTCGCCTACACGATCGCCGGTCACCCCAAGTACACGGTGACCCAGGGCACGATCACTCTGGACGGCGAGGACGTGCTGGCGATGTCGGTCGACGAGCGCGCTCGTGCCGGGCTGTTCCTCGCGATGCAGTATCCGGTGGAGATCCCCGGGGTGACCGTCACGAACTTCCTCCGTACGGCGAAGACCGCGATCGAGGGCGAGGCGCCCGCGATCCGTACGTGGACGAAGGACGTCAAGGAGGCGATGAAGAACCTCCGCATGGATCCGAAGTTCGCTGCCCGCAACGTCAACGAGGGCTTCTCCGGCGGCGAGAAGAAGCGCCACGAGATCCTGCAGCTCGAGCTGCTCAAGCCGGCGATCGCCGTGCTCGACGAGACCGACTCGGGGCTGGACGTCGACGCGCTGAAGATCGTCTCCGAGGGCGTGAACCGCGCCAAGGAGGCGACGGACCTCGGCGTCCTGCTCATCACGCACTACACGCGCATCCTCCGCTACATCAAGCCCGATTTCGTGCACGTGCTCGTGAAGGGCCGCGTTGCCGAGGAGGGCGGCCCGGAACTCGCGGAGCGTCTGGAGGACGAGGGCTATGACCGCTACCTCGAGCCCTCTGACATCGTCGAGGCATAGGATCGAACGCATGACTGCGACCCTCAGTCCGGAGAAGTACGACGACGTCACCGAGGCGCTCAAGGACGTGATGGATCCCGAGCTCGGAATCAACGTCGTCGACCTCGGTCTCATCTACGATCTCAGCTGGGACGAGGAGAACGACGCCCTCGTCATTCACATGACGCTGACCTCGGCGGGCTGCCCGCTCACGGACGTGCTCGAAGAGCAGACCGCGCAGGCCCTGGACGACGTGGTCGATCGCTTCCGCATCAACTGGGTGTGGATGCCGCCGTGGGGACCGGAACGCATCACCGACGACGGACGCGACATGATGCGCGCGCTGGGGTTCGCTATCTGATCGTCATCCGATGTCGGCGTGGCGCACCCGCAGGGGAGCCGTCGGTAGGCTCGAGGCGTGAGCATCGTTCCTCTCGAAGCCCTTCCCGTGGAGAGCCTGCGGCGGCGGTCCAGCACGAAGTGGCGGACGTACGGTTCCGACGTCCTGCCGCTGTTCGTGGCGGAGACGGATTTCCCCCTCGCGCCGCTGATCACGAGCGCCTTGCGCACGGCGGTGGAGCTCGGCGACACCGGGTACACACCACCCGATCCCGGCGTGCGCGATGCCTTCGCATCGTTCGCCGCTCGCCGCTTCGACTGGGTGGTCGATGCCGACCGCGTGCGGACGACGGGTGACGTGATGATGGGCGTCGTCGAGATCCTGCGCGCGGTCACCGCGCCCGGTGACGCGGTCGTGATCACCCCACCGGTGTATCCGCCCTTCACGATGACGGTGGAAGAAGCCGGATGCCGTGTGGCACCCGTGCCGCTGCGCGATACGGGTGCGACCTGGGCACTCGACCTGGACGGCATCGACGCGGCGCTGGCCGACGGCGCGCGCGCCGTGCTGCTGTGCAATCCCCACAACCCCACCGGTACCGTCCATTCGCGTGAGACGCTGGCCGCGCTGGCCCGGATCGCCGCGCGACATGGTGCCATGGTCATCAGTGACGAGATCCATGCGCCGCTCGTCTACGACGATGCGACCTTCACGCCGTTTCTCGCGTCATCGGCGGAAGCTGCCGCGGTCGGCTACACGGTCACCAGCCCCTCCAAGGCGTTCAATCTCGCAGGGCTGAAGTGCGCGGTCATGGTGACCGGGGACGAACGGACCGCCGCCGTCGTGCGCGGCCTGCCGTCGGAGGTGGAGTGGCGTACGGGGCTGTTCGGCGCGATCGCCAGTGTCGCGGCACTGGACGCGGCATCCGATGAGTGGCTCGACGCCCTGCGCGCCCGACTCGATCTCAACCGTCATCTCCTCGCGGACCTCCTCGCCGCACACCTGCCTCGCGCTCGTTACCGCCTGCCCGACGCGGGCTACCTCGCCTGGGTGGATCTGAGTGCCTACGGCTGGGGTGACGACCCGGCCGGGCGCATCCTCGCCGAGGCGCGCGTGGCTGTCCATCACGGCCCGCACTTCGGAGCGCAGGGCACAGGTCACGTCCGCGTGAACTTCGGCTGCGGGCCGGAGGTTCTCACCGAAGCCATTGCGCGAATCGGACGTCTCGTCGGCTCACCGGTGTGACATCTGACGAAGGTAAGGCTACCCTTAGGGTGTGACCGAATCTGCGACCGCCGTCCGCCCGGCCTACTGCCCGTATGCCGTCCGTGTCCGCGCCGTCGAGCGGCTCTCTGCGCACTTCGTGCGGGTATGGTTCACCGGTCCCGAGCTGGAGTGGTTCGGCACCGCGGGTCTCGATCAGCGGATCAAGATCGTCCTGCCCCTGGCCGATGTCGCGGGGGGATACTCCGACTTCGGTCAGGCGGAGCACGCCGGCGACTGGTACGACAGATGGCGGGCGCTGCCGTCTGCGCGCCGCAACCCGTTCCGCACGTACACGGTGCGTCGTGTGGATGCCGCCGCTCGCGAGCTCGCCGTCGATTTCGTCGTGCATCACGATGCCGGTCCGGCGGGATCCTGGGCCGCGCGCGCTGCCGTCGGCGACGAGCTCGTCATCATCGGTCCCGATGAGCGCAGCCCCCAGTCGCGCATCGGCCTGGATTGGCATCCCGGCACCGCCCGACGGCTGCTGCTGGCCGGAGACGAGACCGCCGCTCCCGCGATCTGCAGCATCCTGGAGTCACTGGATCCGCGGTGCGAGATCGACGCGTTCGTCGAGGTGCCCGACGACGACGATGCGCTGCGACCGCAGCTGCCGGCGGCATCCGGCGCGCGGCTCAGCTGGATCGTGCGGGCAGACCGACCGCACGGGGTCGCGCTCATCGAAGCGGTGACCGGGTGGACGCGGGATCACGCCGAGGTGCTCGCGCGCGCCGCGGCGCCCCGGCCTCAGGCCCTCGATGAGATCGACGTCGATCGTGAGCTGCTGTGGGACAGCCCCGAGGATGGCGACGGCGAGTTCTATGCGTGGATGGCGGGGGAGTCGGCGACGGTCAAGGTTCTCCGGCGGCTTCTCGTGTCGGAGTGCGGCGTCGACCGTAAGCGTGTCGCCTTCATGGGGTACTGGCGACGCGGTCAGTCTGAGCGCGTCGAATGAGCGCGCCGGTACGACCGCGCCGAACCTTGGTCGTCGCGGTGGCCGGAGTCGCCCTCCTGGCCGTTTTCGTCCTGCTCTCGCTGGGAGTCGGAGCGCGGCAGATCGCCCCGGTCGACGTGTGGCACGCGTTGGCGTCGTTCGACGCCGCCAACCCCGATCACATCGTGGTCGTCACACAGCGCGTGCCCCGCACCGTCATCGGCGTCTGCGCGGGCGCCGCGCTCGCCCTGGCGGGAACGGTCATGCAGGGCCTCACGCGCAACCCCTTTGCCGATCCCGGACTGCTCGGTCTGAACGCGGGGGCCTCCGTGGCCGTGCTCGCCGCGATCACGCTGTTCGGGATGTCGACGCCGGACGGCTTCGTCTGGTTCGCGTTCGGCGGCGCCGCCGTGGCGGCGGTCGCGGTCGCGCTGATCGGAGGCCGCGGGAACGAGGCCGGGCCTGCGCGACTCGCACTCACCGGCGCGGCCGTGACTGCCGGGCTCAGCGCGGTCACCTTCCTGATCCTCAACACCAACTCCTCCGCGCTCGACGTCTACCGGTACTGGGCGGCCGGAGGCCTGTCGACTCGAGGTCTGGATGCCGTCGCACTCGTGCTGCCCGCACTCGTCGTCGGTGCCGTTCTCGCCCTGGCATCCGCCCGCGGCCTCGACCTCTTCGCTCTCGGTGCGGACACCGCCGCCGGCCTCGGGCACGACGTCGGTCGCAGTCGCGTGCTCGGCATCGTCGCGACCGTGCTCCTGTGCGGCGGGGCGACCGCGATCGCCGGCCCGATCGTCTTCCTCGGGCTGCTCGTCCCGCACGCGCTGCGTGCCGTCGTCGGGGGCAGCTACGGGCGACTCCTGCCTCTCGGGATGCTCTACGGCGGGGTCTTTCTGTTGTTGGCCGATGTGGTGGGACGCGTCGTCGCGCCACCCGGCGAAGTGCAGGCCGGCATCGTCGTCGCGATCATCGGCGCCCCCGTCCTGATCGCACTCGTGCTGCAGCCGCGTCGGAGCATGCTGTGAGTGCCACCCTGGCCGTCCGCCGCGCCGCCGCCCGCCGTCACCGCATCGTGGTGAGCACGGTCATCGTCTTCGCCGTCGTCGCCGTCGTCGTCGCCGTCTCGGTGGGCGACTACCCGATCGCCCCCGACCGTCTCTGGGCGACGTTGACCGGGTCCGGGACGCGCATCGAGCAGTACGTCGTCTTCCAGGTGCGGGCGCCGCGCGCCGCCATGGCGCTGGTGGTCGGGGCCGCGCTGGGCGCCGCCGGAGCGCTCCTGCAGTCCTTCCTCGGCAACCCTCTGGCCAGTCCCGACCTGCTCGGCATCTCCGGGGGGAGCGGGCTGGCGGCGGTGTCCGCGATCCTCCTCCTCGGCACCACCGGACCGCTCGTCGCCGTGTTCGCCTTCGTGGGCGGCTCCGCCGTCGCGGTCGTGCTCATGCTCGCCGGTCGATCGCTGCGTGACGGCGGCTTCCGGTTGATCCTGGCCGGTATCGGTGTCTCGTTCCTCACCTCGGCACTCATCAACCTCATGATGGTGCGCGCCAAGATCGAACAGGCCCAGGTCGCGCTTCTCTGGCTCACCGGAAGCCTCGCCTCGACGCCGTGGTGGCAGGTGCTCGTCGTGCTCGTCGTCTTCGTCGCGCTCGTCCCCGCGCTGATCGTCGCGTCGCGGTGGCTGCCTCTCGTGCAGCTCGGGCGCGAAGCCGCCCACGGGCTGGGTGTGGCGAGCGGACCGGTGCGTGTCGTGGTCGTCACCAGCGCCGTGCTGCTCACCGCCGTCACCTGTGCGTTCGTCGGGCCCATCTCTTTCATCGCGCTCTGTGCCCCCGCGATCGCTCGAGCGCTCCTGCGCCACGGAGCGGTGGGCCTCGGCACGAGCGCCGTCGTGGGCGCCGCGCTGCTGCTCGCGGCCGACCTCGTCGCCCAGTACGCCCTCCCCGGCATGGCCGTGCCCGTCGGCATCGTCACCGGTGCGGTCGGGGCTCTCTTCCTCCTCTGGCTTCTGGCCACCTCGAAAGGACGCCGGCTGTGACCTCGCACTCCGCTTCCCCCCGCTTGACCGCGCGTGCCCTCGCCGCCGGCTACCCCTCCCGACGTGTCATCGACGACCTCGACCTCGAGCTCGCTCCCGGGCGCGTCACGATGATCATCGGCGCCAACGCGTCGGGCAAGTCCACCTTGCTGGGAACGCTCGCCCGACTCCACCCGCCGCTCGCGGGTCGCGTGGAGATCGACGACGCGGATGTCCGCGGCATCCCGCGCCGTCAGCTGGCCCAGACCGTCGGACTTCTCCCGCAGCATCCGACCGCACCCGACGGCGTCACGGTGGCCGAGCTGGTCGGTCGCGGCCGTCATCCCCACCGCGGACTGCTGCAACGCTGGAGCGCGCACGACACGGCGCGGGTGGACGAGGCGATGGCGTGGACGGGGATCACAGAGCTCGCCGAGCGTCCGGTGGGGGATCTGTCGGGAGGGCAGCGTCAGCGCGTCTGGATCGCGATGGCCCTGGCGCAGGATCCGCGCATCCTGCTGCTGGACGAGCCCACCACCTTCCTCGACCTCAGCCATCAGCTCGAGGTGCTCGACCTGCTGCGCGAACTCAACCGCGAGCGCGGGACGACTGTGGTTGCCGTGCTGCACGACCTCAATCTGGCGGCCCGCTACGCCGACGACCTCGTCGTCATGCACGCCGGCGCCATCATCGCCCATGGCGCTCCCACCGAGGTCATGACCGCCGAGACGATCCGCCGTGCCTTCGGACTGTCCGCACTGGTGATCCCCGACCCCCTCACCGCCACCCCGATCGTCATCCCCGTCCCGTCGACGAGCTCCGCTGCGCTCGTCGACGAGGCCACCCCTGCACGTCCCTGAGAAAGGAAGACCCATGAGACGACTCCGCACAGCACTCGGACTCGCCGCGATCGCCGGAGTGACCGCGCTCCTGCTGTCGGGCTGCGCCGCCGGATCAGCGGCGCCCGCCAGCTCCGAAAGCGTTGCGGGTGACGGCTTCCCCGTCACCATCACCTCCGCGCTCGGCGACGCGACGATCACGAAGAAGCCCGAGCGCATCGCGACATGGGGGTGGGGGGCGACGGATGCCGTCCTCGCTCTCGGCATCCAGCCCGTTGCGATCCCCGCCGACAACTACTCGGGCGGCGACGACAAGATGCCGCCGTGGATCGCGGATGCCGTCGACAAGCTTGGAGGCGCCAAGCCCACCATCCTCGACGTCAGCTCGAACGACATCCCCCTCGAGGAACTGCTGAAGACGAACCCGGATGTGCTGCTCGCCCCCTACTCGGGGCTCACGCAGAAGGACTACGACGCCGTCACGGCGGCGGGTATCCCCGTCGTCGCCTACCCGACCGCGCCGTGGGCGACCCCCTGGCGTGATGTCATCACGATCACCGGCAAGGCTCTCGGCATGAGCACGCAGGCTGCCGACCTGCTGACGAGCCTCGACGCGCAGGTGAAGGACGCGGCCGCCGCTCACCCCGAGTTCGCCGGTGTCACGATCGCCTACGTGGACGACGACGTCGATACCTTCTACATGTATCTCCCGGCCGATCCCCGGGTGGAGGTCCTGCAGGACCTCGGCTTCGTCTCGCCGCCCAGCGTGACTTCCCTGGACAAGGGCGAGGGCACCTTCTACACCACGGTCAGCCAGGAGAACCTCGACAAGATCGATGCTCAGGTCATCTTCACGCAGGGCGAGGACCAGAAGACGATCGACGAGTTCCTCGGCTCCGCGCGAGGTCAGTTGATCCCCGCCGTGAAGAAGGGGGCCGTGGCGGCGATGGTGGGCGCGGAGAACGTGGCGGCAGTCTCGCCGACCGCGCTGGCGCTGCCCTGGGCGTTGCCGACCATCACGCAGAGGCTGGCCGCTGCGGTGGCGGTCGCGAAGGGCTGACGCCGCGAGAGACACGACGACGGCCCCGACCGCAGTGGTCGGGGCCGTCGTCGTTGCGCGGTGAGGGTCAGCGACCGGAGCGGCGCTCCAGGGCGCGGACGCCCGCCCAGGCAGCGGGGATCAGCAGCGCAGCGAGCGCGGCTTTGACGACGCCGCCAAGGATGAACGGGGTGACACCGGCGGCGAGGATCGCCTCGATACCGAGTCCCTTGCCGAGGACGGTGCTCAGGATGAAGGCCATGTAGGGCACACCGAACAGGAACGGGATCACGCTCGCCGCCACGAAGCCGACGAACGCGAGGACGGGACGTCGGTCCCACGCGCGCTCCGCGAACCATCCCGCGACGAAGGCGGCGAAGACGAAGCCGATGATGAACCCGAAGCTCGGCTTGGCGACGGCTGCGATGGTTCCCGTGAACCCGGCGAAGACCGGCAGACCCGCGAGGCCGGCGACGAGGTAGGTGAGGAGAGCGGCGGCGCCGCGACGGGCGCCGAGGGCGGCGCCCACGACGACGACGGCGAGAGTCTGTCCCGTGATGGGCACGGGCCAGAGCGGAACCTCGACCTGCGCGAGCACCGCGACCACGGCGGCGCCCGCGATCACGAGGGCTGTGTCCAGGGCGGCGGCGCGGGCCCGGTCGGTCGGGCGGGCGATGAGATCGGCGAGCACGAGGCGGCGGCCTGCGGCGGCGAGGGACATGCGGTCTCCTTCGAGAGGCGGACGGGTCACGGCTCAGCCTAGAGTCTCGCCGCGCGGGCCACCTGGCCGAGATCGATGGAAGAGAGGACGATTCGTTGTCGCATCGAGACAATCTGACGGCGATAGCCCGTCGCGATCCCGGTCCCGCCTCGCTGACTACACTCGCCGCATGATGACTTTCACCGTTCGCTCCGCTCGTCCCGCGGATGCCGCCGGTATGGCGCGCGTGCACGTGGAGGGGTGGCGGCGGACGTACCGCGGCCTCATGGCTGACGAGATCCTCGACGCGCCCGACTTCGTGGACCGCCGCGAGCGCTTCTGGACCGCGGTGCTGGGCGACGACCCCCGCTTCGCGCAGGTCGCTGCGGCCGTCGCCCTCGTCGACGACGAGGTCGCGGGGATCGCGATGACCGGTCCCACCCCGGAAGAGGACCGGACGGATGGCACTCCGGATCGTGCGCTCCACGTGCTCTACGTCCTTGCCGATCACCACGGCACCGGCGTCGGCGCCGCTCTCCTGGACGCGGTGGCCCCAGCATCCGCAGCGCACATGCTGTGGGTGGCCGATCCCAATCCTCGCGCGCAGGCCTTCTATGCGAAGCACGGATTCGTGCCCGACGGAACCGTGCGTGTCGACGACGGCGTGCGGGAGGTGCGGATGACCCGTCCTGCTCGCTCGTCAGCCGCCGGCCGGAGGGATCTCGACGAGGCGGAACCAGCGGCCCCTCGGTGAGAGGCGCGCCCATACGGGGAGGAAGTGCGGATCGCTGACATGGCCGTCGAAGGTGACCCACTCGACGCCGCGAGCTGCCAGCACGTCGAGGGAGCGCCGGACGCAGGCCTCGATCAAGCGCTCACCGTCGGCCGTCTCCCTCCTCGTGGTCTCCGCCGTGAGGCACGAGGGTGTCGAGTCGTGATAGACGAGCGCCAGCGCGACGATCTCGCCGTCGACGACGGCGGCGCTGCTCGCGTCGCGGTCGACCTCGGCCTCGAGGTCTTCCGAGAGAGCCGCCGCGAAATCCGGAGCGACGGGCGACCAGCCCTCGTGCGTCCAGGCGTAGACGGCCGCGTTGGCATCGAGGACGTCGTCCCAGGGCAGATCGCGGACGCTCTGCACCGCCGGGTGCGGCCGCAGAACCGCGCGAGACGCCGCCGGCACGTCCGCGGGTGGCACCACCTGTATGGTCCGTGCTCCCAGGGCGTCGGCGAAGCCGAGTGCATCGTCGTCGACGTACCCGCGCGTCATGAAGGCCAGTGGCGCATCTCGCAGTGTCGACAAGTGGGCGAACACGGCCTTCCCGTAACCGCGGCGACGCGATGCCGGCTCGACCACGATGGCGACCCAGTACCGGTCCCCGTGCACGCGCGAGGTCCACATGATGCCGGCGGCCACGGGGTGCCCGTCCACCTCCAGCACGCTCGAGCGGGTATGCGCATCACGCCATCGATCGGCGCGGAACGCGATCGTGCCGAGGAAGGGCAGCGTCAGATCGCCGTCGGTGAAGGGGCGCAATCGCATGGTCCCGAGTCTGGCACCTCTGGACTCGAGCGGCGGCCGACGCCGGACGTGGACGGTAGAATGGGAGGCTGGTCCGTCTCCGGGCCGTTCCCCATCCCCGACGAACGGACGTCCGCTGTGCTCGCCGTGCACGATCTCGAGATCCGCGTGGGCGCTCGCACGCTCATGTCGGAGGTGTCGTTCCGTGTCTCCGACGGCGACAAGATCGGTCTCGTCGGCCGAAACGGTGCCGGAAAGACCACGCTGACGAAGGTGCTGGCCGGCGACCTGCTGCCGGCCGACGGCAAGGTCGAGCGCTCGGGCGAGCTGGGCTACCTTCCGCAGGACCCGCGGTCCGGCGACCCCGAGATGCTGGCGCGCACCCGCATCCTCGATGCGCGCGGACTCGGCACCCTGGCGCTGCAGATGCAGGAGGCGTCGATGCAGATGGGGGATGCCGACGAGAAGGTGGCCGCGAAGGCGATGCGCCGCTACGGCAACCTCATGGAGCGCTTCGAGGCGCTCGGCGGCTACACGGCCGAGTCCGAAGCGGCATCCATCGCCCACAACCTCTCTCTCCCGGATCGCATACTCGACCAGCCGCTGAAGACGCTGTCCGGCGGCCAGCGTCGCCGCATCGAGCTCGCTCGGATCCTCTTCTCCGATGCGCAGACGATGATCCTCGACGAGCCGACGAACCACCTCGACGCGGACAGCGTCGTGTGGCTGCGCGAGTTCCTGAAGAACTACAAGGGCGGGCTCATCGTCATCAGCCACGACGTCGAACTCGTCGGCGAGACGGTCAACCGTGTCTTCTACCTCGACGCGATGCGTCAGGTCATCGACGTCTACAACATGAACTGGAAGAACTACCTGCGCCAGCGGGTCGCCGACGAGGAACGCCGCAAGAAGGAGCGCGTCAACATCGAGAAGAAGGCGACGGCGCTGCAGTTGCAGGCCGCGCGCTTCGGTGCGAAGGCTTCCAAGGCCGCCGCGGCCCACCAGATGGTCGCTCGCGCCGAGAAGATGCTCTCCGGCCTCGAGGAGGTCCGCCAGGAGGACCGCGTCGCGAAGCTGCGCTTCCCGAAGCCCGCGCCGTGCGGCAAGACGCCGCTCATGGCGAAGAACCTCTCCAAGTCGTACGGATCGCTGGAGATCTTCACCGACGTCGACCTCGCCATCGATCGTGGATCGAAAGTGGTCGTGCTCGGCCTCAACGGTGCCGGCAAGACCACACTGCTCAGGATCCTCGCCGGTGTGGACAAGGCCGACACGGGCGTCATCGAGCCCGGCCACGGCCTGAAGATCGGCTACTACGCCCAGGAGCACGAGAACCTCGACGTCAACCGCTCGGTCCTCGACAACATGATGTCGGCGGCGCCGGACATCAACGCCACCGAGGCGCGCAAGGTGCTCGGTTCGTTCCTGTTCACCGGCGACGACGTTCTCAAGCCCGCCGGTGTGCTCTCCGGCGGTGAGAAGACCCGCCTGTCGCTGGCGACGCTGGTCGTCTCCTCGGCGAACATGCTGCTGCTCGACGAACCGACCAACAACCTCGACCCCGCCTCGCGCGAGGAGATCCTCGGCGCGCTCGCGCATTACGAAGGCGCTGTCGTGCTCGTCTCCCACGACGAGGGCGCCGTTCAGGCTCTCAACCCCGAGCGGGTGCTGATCCTGCCGGATGGTGTCGAGGACATCTGGGGTCGCGACTACGTCGACCTCATCACGCTCGCCTGAGGGCTGGCGCTCGCACCGGTTTCAGCGAGGCGTGAGCTCGTCGAGCAGGGCGTCTTCTTCCTGCATGTCGCGATCGCGTCGCCGGGTCTCGCGCTGTCGACGGCGACGGGCAGCCGCAGAAGGCTCCGCCTCGTCGGGTGACGCGGACTCGGCCACCTCAGCCGAGGCCGCCGCCGCCGCGTCTTCCGCATCCTCTCGCCGGTGACGGATCTCGGTGCGGATCATGTACCAGATGAAGACGAATCCCATCAGCGCGAAGAGGATCCACTGGATCGCGTACGAGAGGTATGGGCCGGGGTCGTCCGATGGCGACTCGAGCGCGTTGGGTGTCTCCGCGGGACTGGGCTGTTCGGACACCAGCAGTCCGTAGGCGCTCGTGATGAGCGCGGGCTGAGCGGTGGTCTCCGCGATCAGGGGGAGATTGATGGTCGGCACCTGGCCGCCCGGCGCGGAGCGTCCCGAGTTCGGCAGCGGCTCGCCCGGCTTGAGTCGCGCGATGACCTGTACCTGGCCGGCGGGGGGAGTGGGGGTCGCGTCCGGCTCGGGCTGGGAGGAGCCGGGCGGCAGCCAGCCGCGGTCGACGAGGAAGACCGCACCGTCGACCGTCCGGAACGGGACGAGCACCTCGAAGGCGCTGGTCCCGCCGTGGGCGCGGTTTCGGGCCAACAGCGTCCGGTCTGTCAGGTACTCGCCGGTGAGGGTGACGGGGCGCCACTGGTCTGCGGGCGGGAACGTCCCGTCGGTTCCGATCACCTGGTCCAGCGGCACGGGAGCGGCGTCGTAGTTCGCGGCGATCAGCGCGAGCTGGCTGCTGCGGTCCGCGTTGCGCGTGAACTGCCAGTTCGACAGAAAGGCGCAGACGATGGCGAAGACGATCGCGATCGCGACGTATCCTGCCCAGCGCATCGCCGTCTGCTGCCGAGCCGTGCGTTCTCTCATCTGGTCGCCTCCGCATCGAAGGCGACCACGTCCACCGGGAAGTCGCGGGCGGCGAGATAGTCGCGCAGATAGTCGACGTGATCGCCGCACGCGGCCCAGATCTTGCGTCGTTCGGGCGCGTGGATGCGCGGATTGCGCCACTGCACCTGCCACGTCGCGGGCGCGCGGCAGCCGGTCCTCGAGCAGATGGCCTCGGTCATGAGTCGTCCGACGGCGTCCGGGGTGCGTGCGGCTGCCGCGAGGACTCGCTCAGTCTGATCACGCGGGGCGTCTCGTCGACCGCGGCGGTCGGGGCGTCCGACGGTGGACGCGGGGTCGGAGAGGCCTCGATCGCGCGCTCGGGGGCGATGGCGCGTTCGGCCGATCCGGCGGCGACGTTGGCGATCACCACGGCGAAGTACGGAAGGAACATCGCTCCCGCTCCGAACAGCCAGGTGTACCAGCTGTAAGGGGTGACGGCCACCATCAGGACGAAGCAGATCACGCGTATGACCATCATCGTGAAGTACTTCGTCATGCGCGCGCTCGCGTCGTCGCGCGGCGCGCGCGGCAACGACGTGGCGGACTGAGCACGGGAGCTTTTCACGGTCCCCTCAGCCTACGCCGCGTGGGCGTCGCAGGCGCGGCGTCGCCCGATCAGTACGAGCCGTAACGCGAGCTGGCGGCGGCCCCGAGGATGATGAAGAAGACGAAGAAGCCGATGATCAAGAGCGAGATCGCGGTGCCGACCCATCCCACGATCACGCCCGCGAGCGCCATTGCGCGGCCGCCTTCACCCGTGCGCTTGATCTGGTTCAGCGAGATGTGGCCCATGATGGCACCGCCGACCGACCCGATCAGCGGAAGGATCCACACGAAGCCCAGGATCGACGCGATCATCGAGATGACGGCGAGCACGTTCGTCTTCACGGCGGGCGCCCCGTAGTAGGGAGCGGACCCGTACACGGGCGGTGCGCCCGGAGCGGGCTGCACCGGGGCGCCGGTGCTCGCGCCGTACGCCGGGGGTGCGGAGGGATAGGACGGCTGCTGATATGCCGGAGGCTGGTAGGCGGGCGGAGCCGGAGGCGTGTAGGGGGCATCCGCCGCAGGAGCCGGAGTCGGAGGCGTCACCGGCGGGGTGGCCGCGGCATCCGGGGACTGAGGGTTCGTCGCGTCGGTCATGATCTCTCCTGTCTCGCCGTGCCAGCCTATCGGCCGCCGTGCGAGAGCGGGGAGCCGCCGGCGCGCCGAGTAGGCTGGGGCGGTTACTCCCCAGCGAAACGGAGCCCCCATGTCGCACGATCGCGTCGTCCTCGTCACCGGTGGAAACCGCGGCATCGGCCGCGCGATCGCCGCACGCTTCGTCGCCGAGGGGTACCGCACGGCGGTCACCGCCCGCTCCGGCGAGGGTCCTGAGGGCACGTTCACGGTGCGCGCGGACGTGACGGATGCCGCGTCGCTGGATGCCGCGTTCAGCGACGTCGAGAAGCAGCTCGGTCCCGTGGAGATCGTGGTCGCGAACGCGGGGATCACGAAGGACACGCTGCTGCTGCGGATGACGGAGGACGACTTCGACTCCGTCGTGGCGACGAACCTGGGTGGCACCTTCCGCGTCGTCAAGCGCGCGTCCAAAGGCATGCTGCGGGCCAAGTGGGGGCGGGTCATCCTCATCTCCAGCGTCGTGGGCCTGTACGGCTCGCCGGGCCAGATCAACTACTCGTCGTCGAAGGCCGCGCTCGTCGGCTTCGCGCGCTCGCTGACCCGCGAGCTGGGAGGCCGTGGGATCACCGCCAACGTCGTCGCCCCCGGATTCATCGAGACCGACATGACCGCCGAACTGCCCGAAGACACGCAGAACGAATACAAGCGGAACATCCCCGCCGGCCGTTTCGCGACGCCCGACGAGGTCGCCGGTGTCGTCACGTGGCTGGCGTCGGAGGATGCCGCCTACATCTCGGGCGCTGTCATCCCCGTCGACGGCGGCCTCGGCATGGGCCACTGAGCGGCGTCGGTGCTTCGACGCGCGGCTGCGCTCACCGCGGGGAGGACACGGTGGGTGTTCGCGTGATGGCGGCGGCGATGGCCTCGCCGAGCCGCTGCGGCTGGGAGAACTGGGGCCAATGACCGCTGCCGAGCCGGATGATCTCGCTGTCATCGATGGCGGCGAACTCGTCGGCGTACCGGCCCCACTGTGCGAGGAAGCCGCGGAACTCCTCTTCGCCCAGTGATCCGGAGAGCACGGTGACGGGAAGCTCGTAGCGACGTTCGTCGTGCAGCGCGATCGCGTCGGTGGGGACCCGAGCCGGCACCGAGCGGGTCAGCGGTGCGGTGCGCGCCCGCGTCTGCGCGTCGAGATCAGCCACGTCGTCCTCGTCGAAGAAGTCCCAGCCGGGGAACGGCACGACGCCGTCGACGACGTCGAACTCCGAGATCATGCCCCCGTCGTGCGGCACCGCGGTATCGACCAGGACGACGCGGGTGACGCGTTCCGGGCGGGCATCCGCTGCACCCCATGCGACGTTGCCGCCCCCGCTGTGGCCGACGACCGCAACCGGGCCGGCGGACTCGTCGATCGCGGCGACAGCCGCAGCAACCCAGTCGGCGATGCCGATATCGGCGCTCTCGTCGCCGGGGGCACCCAGGCCGGGCATCGTCAAGGGGCGTGGGCGCAATCCTGCCGCTCGCAACGGGGGAAGCACATCGTCCCACGACGATGCATCGAGCCAGAGGCCGGGAATCATGATGACGTCCATGCGCTGACGGTACGCCGTGCCACCGACATCGCGGCAGGGGTGCCAGCGGACGCGCTCGCGCCGGGTCAGGGAAGCAGCGGTATGAGTTCGCGCAGGTCGACGGGTCCCACGACGAGGTCGGCCTGCCGTCGCACCGCCGGCTTGGCATTGAACGCGACACCGAGCCCGGCGACGGCCATCATCTGCAGGTCGTTCGCCCCGTCGCCCACCGCGATCGTGCGGTCGAGGGGAACGCCGGATGCCGCGGCCCACTCGCGCAGTGCTGCCGCTTTGCCGGCGGCATCCACGATCTCGCCCTCGACGAGACCGGACAGCACGCCGCTCTGGACCGCAAGCCGGTTCGCGCGCCACTGATCGATCCCGAGCGTTGGGGCGACGACGTCGAGGATCTCGTGGAATCCGCCGGATACGACGGCGGCCCGCCCGCCGCGGTCGTGAATGGCGGCGACGAGCTCGGCCGCTCCCGGGGTGGGCTCTACGCGCGCCCGCACGCGGTCGAAGGCGCTCAGCGGGACGCCGCGCAGCTCGGCCACGCGCGAGCGCAGACTCGTCGCGAAATCCACTTCACCGCGCATCGCCGCCTCGGTGGCCGCCGCGACTTCGGGGCCACGGCCGGCCTCGTCGGCGATGAGCTCGATGACTTCGTTGCGCAGCAGAGTGGAGTCGGCGTCGAACACGACGAGGAAGCGGGCGTCAGGCACCCGTCCAACCTATCGGCCGTCAGCGTGCGACGTAGGCGTTCTTTCCCACCACCGTGATGCCGCTGTCGGTCACGGTGAAGCCGCGCGCGAGATCGAAGGCGCGATCGACGCCGACCGTCGCCCCCGGCTCCAGGACGACGTTCTTGTCGAGGATCGCGCGATGCACCCGCGCGCCGGCGCCGACCTGGACGTGGTCGAAGAGCACGGAGTCGGTGATCGTCGACCCCCCGCCCGACAACGTCCACGGCCCGACCACCGAGCGCTCCAGGTGGGTTCCCGACAGCACCGAGCCCAGTGACACGATGGAGTCGATCGCGTTGCCCATGCGTCCGACGCCGTCGCGGACGAACTTCGCGGGTGGCGAGTTCACCGACTGAGAGTGGATCGGCCAGTCGACGTTGTAGAGGTTGAAGATCGGCAGCGTCGAGATGAGATCCATGTGCGCGTCGAAGAACGAGTCGATCGTGCCCACATCCCGCCAGTAGTCGCGGTCGCGATCGGTCGAGCCCGGTACGTCATTGCGCTTGAAGTCGTAGACCGCCGCCTCGCCGCGCCCCACGAAGTAGGGGATGATGTCGCCGCCCATGTCGTGGTTCGAGCCCGGCAGCTCGCCGTCCGCCTCCACGGCCGCGATGAGGGCGTCGGCGTCGAAGATGTAGTTGCCCATCGATGCCAGGACCTCGTGCGGCGCATCGGCCAGTCCGGTCGGGTTCTGGGGCTTTTCGAGGAACTCGCGGATCGTCACGTTGTCGCTGGGGTCGAGGTCGATGACCCCGAACTGATTGGCGAGCCCGATGGGCTGGCGGATGCCGGCGACCGTCGCCTTGGCGCCCGACTCGATGTGCGCGGCCAGCATCTGCTCGAAGTCCATCCGGTACACGTGGTCGGCGCCGATCACCACCACGATGTCGGGCTTCTCGTCGTGGATGAGGTTCAACGACTGCAGGATGGCGTCTGCCGAGCCCGAGAACCAGCGCTTGCCCAGACGCTGCTGCGCCGGCACCGAGGCCACGTAGGAGTTCAACAGAGCGGACATCCGCCAGGTCTGGGACACGTGCCGGTCGAGGCTGTGCGACTTGTACTGCGTCAGCACCACGATCTGCCGAAGTCCCGAATTGATCAGGTTCGAGATCGCGAAGTCGATCAGCCGGTACTGGCCGCCGAAGGGCACCGCGGGTTTGGCTCTGTCCTCCGTCAGAGGCATGAGGCGCTTTCCCTCGCCGCCGGCGAGGATGATTCCGAAGACCTTCGGCGCTGCAGGCATGTCACCACACTAGGCCCCCGTTCGACCGTGTACTAGCGTTCGTGACATGCGCGTCGACATCGTCACCAAGGAGTACCCGCCCGAGATCTACGGCGGTGCGGGTGTCCACGTCACCGAACTCGTCTCGGCGCTGCGGCGGAGCATCGAGGTGCAGGTGCGCGCGTTCGGCGGCGACCGCGACGAGACCGACACGACGTCCTACGGCGTGCCGGTCGAGCTCGCCGGCGCCAACCCCGCGGTCCAGACGCTCGGCACGGACCTGGAGATCGTCGGCGGTGTCGCGGGCGCCGATGTGGTGCACTCCCACACGTGGTACGCGAACTTCGCGGGACACCTCGCCTCTCTGCTGCACGGAATCCCACACGTCGTGACGGCCCACTCGCTCGAGCCGCTGCGCCCGTGGAAGGCCGAGCAGCTCGGCGGTGGCTACGCCGTGTCGAG